>JAGKTB010000455.1:0-8031 GCA_018993145.1 Flavihumibacter sp. | reverse complement strand
TTTGCGTCCCAACTGGGCTTTTCCATTGAAGAAACCACGTGGAAGGGTATTTGTATGCATGTGGAACGAATCCGCATTATATCACAGGAACGCATAACCGAAGAGCTGAATAAAATTTTGCAAAGTGCGCAACCTTCCATTGGGCTGGATCTGTTGTACAAATCCGGTCTGCTGCATATCATATTTCCGCAACTGGTAGACCTTGCCGGTGCAGAGTATATTGAAGGCAAAGGGCACAAGGATAATTTTTATCATACGTTGCAGGTGGTGGATAATATAGCTGTTCATACCAATGATTTATGGTTGCGATGGGCTGCACTTTTGCATGATATTGGCAAACCTGCAACAAAAAAATTTGAACCGGGTCATGGCTGGACCTTTCATGGCCATGAAGTTGTCGGTGGACGCATGGTACCAAGGATATTTGCCAAACTGAAGCTCCCGCAGAACGAAAAGATGCGGTATGTAAGAAAACTGGTGGAACTGCATTTAAGGCCTATCAGTTTGACAAAAGAAAATATTACAGACAGCGCTATCCGACGCCTGTTGTTCGATGCAGGTGACGAAATAGAGGATCTGATGCTGTTATGTTCTGCAGATATCACTTCAAAGAATAAGTTCAAGGTTAAAAAGTACCTGAGCAATTTTGCCCTGGTTAAACAACGGTTACAGGAGGTGGAAGAAAATGACCGCATACGCAACTGGCAGCCTCCGATTTCCGGGGAGCTCATTATGGAAATTTTCGGATTGGCACCCGGTCGTATTGTTGGAGATATTAAAAATGCGATCCGGGAAGCTATCCTGGATGGAGAAATTCCCAATAGTTACGAAGCCGCTTACACACTAATGGTGGAGAAAGCCAGGGAATACAACCTGCAGCCGAAGCAGTAATCCCGCCTTCATATTCAATAAAAGATGCTATTTTAGGCCCGAAATCAACAGCAGGTATATTATGGCAATTCTGAAGTTCAGGGTGTATTTTGAGGAAGACGACAGTATTTACAGAGATATTGCGATCCGTCACAAGCAATTTTTTCTGGATCTGCACCAGGCAATTTTAAAAGCCTACGAATTTGATTCCAAACATGCGGCAACCTTTTACCGCAGTAATGATAACTGGCAGCGCGGCAGGGAAATCTCTCTGGAAAAATACGATAAATCATACGTGGTAGAGCCATTACTGATGGAATCCACCACCATCGGTACCGAGATTTTTGATCCTAACCAGAAATTCATTTATCAGTATGATTTCAATCGGAACTGGACCTTCCTGGTTGAACTGATTAATGTCTCTAAAGAAGAAAATCCTAAAATAGAATATCCTGCTGTTGTTCGTACGGAAGGAATAGCGCCATCACAATACGGAACCAAAGGATTGGTGGGTGATAAGCTGGCGGAAATGGAAGAGAAATACGATCTCCAGACCGGAGCAGAAGGATTTGGTACTGAAGGAGAAGGCGAAGATGAAGAGAGCGATAGCTTTGGTGCTGAAGAAGAAAACAGTGAAGAAGAATTTTAGTATAGTTATAGCCGGTCCAACGGCCGTTGGAAAAACAGCCATGGCCATTTTGGTGGCCCAGGCACATAAAACAGAGATTCTATCAGCTGATTCCAGGCAATGTTTTCGGGATTTATCCATTGGGGTAGCCCGGCCGCATGAACAGGAACTGGCAGCTGTTCCCCATCATTTTATTGCATCTCATTCCATTCTGGAAGACTGGAATGCTGCTCGATATGCCAGCTATGGAATGGAAGTGCTTCAGCAGATTTTTGCTGAACACGATATTGCTGTAATTGTCGGCGGAACCGGCCTATACATCAAAGCGCTCACAGAGGGCTTGGATGATGTGCCAACCGTTGACCCGGCAATCCGGCAATCCATTCAACTTGAGTATGAGCAGAATGGAATGGGATGGCTTCAGCAAATGGTTCAGGAGAAAGATCCTCTCTATTATTCCACCGGTGAAATTTTGAATCCACATCGGCTGCTGCGCGCACTGGAAGTAGTGCTGTCAACGGGCAGGAGTATACGAAGTTTTCAAACCGGCCAGGTCAAGCCCCGCTTTTTTCAAACTCTAAAAATTGCGCTTGAACTGCCCCGGCAGGAATTGGTAGTACGCATCGATAAACGAGTTGAACAGATGATGAAGGACGGTTTACTGGAAGAAGTAAAATCAGTGCAGGTGGAATTAGATCAGAAAGGAAAATCCTGGAAGACCATCACTGCCTTACAAACGGTTGGATACAAAGAACTGTTTATGTACCTGGAAGGTCAGTTGTCGCTGGACGAGGCGGTTGAAAAAATTAAGCAGCATACGCGTCAATATGCAAAGAGACAGATGACCTGGGTTAAAAAAGATACTGCCTTCCAATGGTTTCATCCTGCTGACGGGGATGGCGTTCTGAATTATATTCAAAAGCAGATTTCATGATTTCATAATATGGGTCAATTGGCAGTAATGCTAATTTGCCGGAATGGTAACATCCGAACTGAAAGCGTCGTCATTTGGAAAAGATTTTCATTGGGGTGTTGCGGTATCGGCCGCCCAGAATGAAGGGGCCATAACGGAAGATGGGAGGTCGCCTTCCATCTGGGACCAGTTTGCCAGGCGAAAGGGAGTGATTAAAAATGGAGCAAGGCCTACAGTTGCCTGTGATTTCTATCATCGTTACAGAGATGATTTATTATTGGTAAAAGCACTTGGATTCAACTCGTTCCGGTTCAGTATTTCCTGGTCACGTATTCTGCCGGATGGTTCCGGAAAGGCAAATGCAAACGGGATTGAATTTTATCAGCGAGTTATTGATGAATGTCTTTCACTTGGACTAACCCCTTTTGTAACCCTTTATCATTGGGATCTTCCACAGGTATTACAGGCAGAAGGAGGCTGGGAGAGCCCGCTTATCAATCGATGGTTCCGTCATTATGCAAAAGTGTGTGCCAAGAATTTCGGATCCGTCAAACACTGGCTGGTATTAAATGAGCCATCGGGTTTCACCACATTGGGACATATGCTGGGCATCCACGCCCCCGGTAGAAGATCCCTGGAAGGATTTTTGAAATCAGTGCATCATGCTGCCCTTGCGCAGGCGGATGGTGGAAGAATGCTGCGCCAGTATATTCCGGATGCCATTATTGGAACCAGTTTTTCCTGTTCGGAAGTGATTCCTTTTTCGGATACTCCTGCTGATCTGGCAGCTGCCCGCAGGATTGACCTGTTCATGAACCGGTTGTTCATTGAGCCCTTATTGGGAAAAGGATTTCCGGAAGATGACAGAGGAATTGTTGACAAAATGAACCGGAAGAACAAGAGTTGGAAATTTGCAGAGCAGATGCAGTTTGATATGGATTTTATCGGATTACAGAATTATTTCCCGATAGTTGTCAAACATCATTCCTTTATACCGCTGATCCAGGCTGCAGAAGTAAAACCCCGGGAGCGCAAGGTTCCGGTTACTGCCATGGGATGGGAAATCAATGCAGATTCGTTTCAGCATATTATCCGGCGATTCTGGAAATATGGAGCCATTAAACAACTCATGATCACCGAAAATGGTGCAGCCTTTAAAGACCTGGTACAGCAGGGCAGAGTACATGACCAGGAAAGGATCAGGTTTTTCCAATTGTATCTTCAGGCACTTTTAAAGTCAAAAAGGGAAGGAGTAAAACTGGGCGGTTATTTTGCCTGGACCCTTATGGATAATTTCGAATGGGCGGAGGGATATGAAGCACGGTTCGGGCTGGTTCATGTCGACTTCAAAACGCAGCTCCGAACCGTGAAAGATTCAGGATTCTGGTGGAGAGATTTTCTTAAAACTTGAAACCTAGTGTAGCCACTACATTACCGCCACCACCGCGCAGATCTGCAAACGTATTGGCCTTATCGTTCAAACGGTAAGGAAAGTTCACATCATTGGTGATTCGATGTACATAGGCCAGATCAATGAAATAGCCTTTATTGCGATACCCCAGTCCACCACTGATGAACATGCGTTTTCCATTTAAGGCTTCGTCCCGGTAAGGATTGCCATAATAAGCAAATCCGGCTCTTGCCATAATGGTGTTGAACTTCAACTCACCACCAATTTTCATATTCAAGGTTCCTTTGTAGATATCGCGGATTACATTGTTAACCGCATTGAAATAATTGTTGCTGCCAGAACCATCCAATTCGGCATCTCGGAAGCGGCTGGAAGAATGAGTAACATATTCCAGGTCGGCTGAAATAAATCCTTTCTGTTGGCGGGTATCCTCAACTTCACGGAAAATATAGGCCCCACTAACCAGGAACTTCCAGGGAGAAGTCAGGTCGTACCGATATTCAGGAGTAAATCCTTCATTCAGTGTACCTACGTTCACCGTGGTGGGGGCGTTATAATTTTCCAGATCGGCAAATAGTTCTGCATCATAGGTTTCGCGCATACCATAAATGGTGGGCGTATGGATGGCTGCACCCAGCCGAATGGATTCAACCGGACGCACAATCAATCCCATTTTTAAGTTCAGGCCCACACCCCGGCTGGTAAATCGCTCACGGAGATAAGTTTCTTTGAAATAATTAGTGTTATTCCCGGTAGCATCGGATTCGGTAAGTGTGCTGGCCCGCTCATAATTCATAATGGGCACTCCCAGGCTAACACCCCAAAAGATTTTCTCTTTACTGGAACCCGCAAAACTGAAAGCTAATTCTGTGATGCCACCTTTGGATTCAATATAATTATCCTGGTTTAATAAAAAGGCGGTATCCTGTTCAAAAGCATATCGGAGCGGGGATGCCACTACTTCAGTGCCAAAACCTGGAGTGGTAAGGGTGTCAACCAGGTAGGTGTATAGTCCCATTCGGGCAGGGAATGAAATACTATTCGAGTTCAGTGCATCATCCAGTGAAAGACCTGAGTTGGCAATTTCGGAAGCATAGGCTTCAGAAAACGAGCTGAAATCATTCTGGCCGCGATAATTTATTTTCTGGTTAAAATCCGCCGCCCGGTTGATGGCGATACTGAAAGCGCTGCTGCTTTTATTACGGCTTCGAGGATTGGATGGGATGCCTAATACAAATCCGCTTGTTCCAAAAAATGCATTGGAATTATTCTGGCTTGTTTTAGTGCCTCTGAAAGTACCGTTATTGTTTAAGAAGTTGAACCCCGGACTAATAACTACTTCGCTGGTTCGGTAAATACCGATACCGGCGGGGTTAATGAAATTGGAAGTTATATCTCCTCCAAGTGAACCCATCACGCCACCAATTGCCTGGTTGCGAGCGGTACCACCGGGTGTATTCCAGGACATTCGCAGTGCATCTTCGGGTACCTGGGCAAAGCCAATAAGTGAACAGAAGCTGAAGGATACAAGAAGAATTTTTTTTCGCATGTGCCTTTACTTTAGATACAGGATGGATATAAAAAAGGAGGAAACGGCCTGTTTTGGGTTGTTTCCTCCGATACGTTATTTGAAAGATTTAGTTCCCTGATCGGGTTGGACGACTTACTCCACCACCACCTCCTGAGCTACCACGGCTACCGCCAGCAGGTGAGGAAGAAGGTGAATAAGAGCGGGTTGGCCGGTCAAAAGAACCTGAATTGGTAGAGCGATTGTTGTTATACATGCTCCGGTTGTTGCTGTTATTGAAACTGCGGTTATCGTTATAACTATTCCGGTTGTTATAGTTTCCGTAGTAAGAATTGTTTACGCGATAACTGTTCCGGTTGTTGTTGTTGTTCAGGTAGCTACCCATGGTAAAACCAGATCTCGGGCGACTCGGACGCGGAGCAGTATAATAGCCTGGTTTGTTGATGATTCCACCACCAGCCCAGTGACCACCGCCCCAGCCGGGACCCCAACCAGAACCCCATCCGGGAGACCAGCCAAGGCCAAATCCTCCGCCATACCAGCCGTTTCCAATTCCCCAGTAAGGGTTGTAAAAACTATTCCACATGTACATGGAATTCCAGGGGCTGTTCCAGGGACTGTTCCAAACCATCCAGCTGTTAAATGCCCAGTTGTTCCGGTAATATGGGTTCATCATGGCAAAATCATCGAAGAACATAGGACGACGACCTGTCGCGATCGCCATCCGCATATACTGGTCATCCGCATAGTTCGGATCAGTTACGCGATCGTTGTACCGACGACGCTGATTGGTAGCAAGGTAATCTGAGCCATTGTCATCATTTCCTGATGCATAGGCCGCCCCCGTTCTTCCGGGAGAATAATAAACATCATCCGGAGTTTGACCGGATTTGTATACGGAGGAACAGCTACCCAGTGTGAGAGCAGCAGCCACCACCAGTAAGGAAGAAATTTTGAGGTTCATGGCTCAGCGATTAATGAGTTAAAAAATTACTTTTGCGTTCGCTTTACTAAAGTACAAATTAGACAGCGATTTTTAATCTTTCGTTGCAAGTTAAATGTTAAAACCCAATCAGTTAGCATGAGTAAAGAAATTACGAGCCGGGAAGCGGATTATAGCCAGTGGTATAACGATTTAGTTCTGAAAGGCGGTCTGGCGGATTACTCTGCCGTGAGAGGTTGTATGGTAATAAAACCTTATGGGTTTACCCTCTGGGAGAACATGCGCGACCAGCTCGACCGGATGTTCAAGGAGACAGGCCATGTGAACGCCTATTTCCCGCTATTCATCCCGAAAAGCTTCCTTTCCAAAGAAGCTGCCCATGTGGAAGGCTTTGCCAAAGAGTGTGCCGTGGTAACCCACTATCGGCTGAAAAATGATCCTAACGGGGGCGGAGTGGTCGTTGACCCGGACGCCAAACTGGAAGAGGAGCTGATTGTTCGTCCCACGTCCGAAACTATTATTTGGAATACCTACAAAGACTGGATCCAGAGTTACCGTGATCTGCCCCTGCTGATCAACCAGTGGGCCAACGTGGTTCGTTGGGAGATGAGAACCCGACTCTTTCTGAGAACCGCTGAGTTCCTTTGGCAGGAAGGACATACGGCTCATGCTACAAAAGAAGAAGCAGTAGAAGAAACGGAAAAAATGCTGGATGTATATGCCCGTTTTGTGGAGGAATACATGGCAGTTCCGGTAATCAAGGGCGTAAAAACGCCTTCCGAACGATTTGCCGGAGCGGAGGACACCTATTGTATCGAAGCGCTGATGCAGGATGGAAAAGCCTTGCAGGCAGGAACCTCTCATTTCCTCGGACAAAATTTTGCCCGGGCCTTTGATGTAAAATTCCTGACCAGGGAAAACAAGCTGGAATATGTATGGGCTACCAGCTGGGGTGTGAGTACCCGTTTGATTGGAGCGCTGGTGATGGCGCACAGTGATGACCAGGGATTGATCCTGCCTCCGAAAATTGCACCTTTACAGGTAGTAATTGTACCAATTTACAAGGGGGATGAGCAAAAGGCGCTGATCAGCGAAAAGGTGGATGAAATCATTAAAGAATTGAAAGCATTCGGCATATCTGTAAAATACGACGACAGCGATAATGCGCGTCCGGGCTGGAAATTCGCTGAATACGAAATGAAAGGTGTTCCGGTACGAATTGCAATAGGGGCCAGAGACCTGGAAAACAAAGTAGCCGAAGTAGCCAGGAGAGATACAAAAGAAAAACAAACACTTCCGCTGGAGAACCTGGCAGGGCAAGTGAAAAATCTGCTGGATGAAATCCAGATGAACATGTACAATAAGGCTAAATCTTACAGAGATAGTCATATTACCGAGGTTAATGATTGGGCAGAATTTGAACGACTACTGGATGAAAAGGGTGGATTTCTTGCTGCTCATTGGGATGGAACAGCTGAAACCGAAGAAGCCATTAAGGAAAAAACCAAGGCAACCATCCGTTGTATCCCTCTTGACAACAAACAGGAACCAGGCACCTGTATTCTGACAGGAAAGCCTAGCACACAGCGGGTTTTGTTTGCAAGAGCGTATTGATCCAGGGAAACCATCAAAAATATAAACATGCAGAGCTGATTGGCTTCTGCATGTTTTTTTTATATTAAAGCTTTAATTGTTATGGAAGCGGAAAGTTCAAATGAAATGCTTTAGTAAGATTGAT
>JAGKTB010000092.1:0-7452 GCA_018993145.1 Flavihumibacter sp. | reverse complement strand
CCAAAAATCCAGGTCCGGGATTGCGGATACTGTGCGTAATCCACATTGATCTGCCTGTTACCATCTGTATATCCCAATTCAGGATCAAGGCCTGAATAACCCGTAACGGTGAATACGTTTTGACCAGTGATATAGAATCTGGTTTTGCCAATACCAAGGCGGTTCGTCAGTTTGTCGTTCAGCGTATATCCGATGCTGAGATTCTTCAGTCGAAGGAAATCTCCTTTCTCGATAAACATATCGGATGTGCGATAATTTCGATTGTTCCTGCGCGTGGTCATACGGGGAATGCTGTTGCTGGTACCCGGGCCTGTCCAGCGATCTTTAACTTCTTCATACATGTTGAATGAATAAGTAGGATCAAGGCCCTGCATGCGGTCTGCATTAAAGATTTTCACACCTGCATTACCAAGGAAGAACAAGCCGAGGTCAAAACCTTTGTAATTGAAATCAGCATTGAAACCATATACCATTTTCGGGTGTGGGCTGCCCAGGTTAACGCGATCTCGGTCATCAATCAGTCCGTCACCATTAATATCAAGGAAGCGTACATCTCCGGGTTCAATTAAACCTGCAGTGCGGCGAGGATCATTTGCGATATTAGGATCCTTGCTGATATCGTCTGTAGTTTGGTAAAGTCCGTCGGTTCTCCATCCGTAGAAGATACCTATAGGTAATCCTTCGTAGGTACGGGAGATCTCTTCATTAGGGCGACCGTAGGTACGGGAGCCGATGAAGTTACCATCATACAATTCAATCACTTTGTTTTTGATGAAAGCGGCATTGGCACCTAACCGATAGGAAAATTCTCCGGCGCGATTCGAATAGGAAAGATCCATTTCAAAACCGCTGTTCTTCAATACGCCTACGTTCTGATCAGGAATACTGAGTGTGCCCACTGTTCCGATGGTAGGAGGAGACAGCAGCATGTCGCGTGTCTTTTTATCAAAGTAGTTCAGGTTTACAGCTAGTTTACGATTGAACAACTCTGCACTTAGTCCAATGTTGGACATTTCTGCTGTTTCCCAGGAAATGTTCGGGTTGGGAAGTCTGGTTTGCGTATTGCCTACCGTGGTGTTGTTGTTAAAGGAATAGCGACCGCCATTTCCAATCAATGCGAGGTACTGCAAACGGTTTACATTCTGGTTGCCCAGTTGTCCCCAGCCTGCTGTAAGTTTCAATTCATCAATAAATGAAACATTGAAGAATTTTTCATTGGAAATTCTCCAGCCTGCAGAGAAGGCCGGAAAATACCCCCATTTATTTCCGTCTGCGAATTTGGAAGAACCATCCGCACGGAAAGTAGCCGTGAAAAGATAACGTTGATCGTAGTCGTAGTTAATCCTTCCGAAAACTGATTGAAGGGCATCGTAATAGCGATTACCACCGATACCTTGTAAGGTTTGACCTACATCAAGAAAGCGCTGGTTGGGATCTTCGTTTAGGAAATCGCGTTTGGCCGCTGAGAAATTATCTCCGTCAAAGGTTTGTGAAGTATATCCTGCCACGGCATCCAGCTTGTGTTTACCGGCGAAAATATTGCTGTAGGAAAGGAAGTATTCACCCAACAGAGAATAAGATTCACTGAATGATCTTCCGAGTGAGTTGTTGTTTCTCGTACGCGTTTGATCACTGATGATGATGTTGAAATTACGACCTGTATAATGGTTTCCATCCACACCCAGGTTCACTTTGAACTTGAGGCCTTTCAGGATTTCATATTCTGCATTGATATTCGCCAGGAGTCGGGTGTTAATATTGTCTGCATCAATTGTATTGGCAGTAAATATAGGGTTGTTAATATCGCCGAATTCATTGGAGGCTTTGGAGGTACCCCAGGATCCGTCATCATTTTTAACCGGAATAAAAGGCATGAAACGGATGGCACTCCAGATCAGACCGTCCTGTGCAGACAAGGTATTAAGGCTGTTGTCATTGGAGCGGGTAAGCTGAATACTTTGTCCCACTTTCAGGCGCTTTCCGATACGATGATCTGAATTTAAGCGCATGCTGTAACGTTTGAAAAAGGAATTGGTAATGATTCCCTTTTCATCGTACATGCCTGCTGATAACATATAGGAGGTTTTGGCAGAACCGCCACTAAGCGCCACATCTATGTTGTTTACAGTACCTGTTCTGAATAATTCATCTTGCCAGTTGGTTCTTTGAGTAGAGTTGGAGGGATCATTCCATACGGGGTTAATTGTGAGGCCGTCATTGGTAAAACGTTCTCTTTTCAATTCAACCAGGGTGGCAGCATCCAGCATGTCAAGCGTTTTAATAGCATTTGACATACCGGTGTAGGCGTTCACATTCAGTCGCATTGGTTGTTCGAAACCACCGCGTTTGGTTGTAACGATTACTACCCCATTCGCAGCACGTGTACCATAGATAGCGGAAGCCGAAGCGTCCTTAAGTACTTCGATGGATGCAATGTCATTGGGATTAACAGCGTTCAGATCACCAGCGGGAATGCCGTCAATGATGATCAGCGGATCAGCATTGTTGATGGTGCCTGTACCGCGTATGCGAATACTGCCGGGGTTGCCGGGGTTACCACCACTGCGCACCACATTTACACCGGCTGCACGTCCCTGGAGCGCCTGTGAGGCGCTGGAGACCGGAAGGTTTTGAATGGCGTCGCCTTTTACAGAAGCAACAGCTCCGGTAAGGTCCCTGCGCGATTGGGTACCATAACCTACCACCACTACTTCAGAAAGTTTGGTGCTGGAAGTTGAGAGCGCAACATCAATGGTGTTGCGTCCGTTAATGTCAATTTCTGTTTCTGCGAAACCGGTACTTGAAAAAACAAGAATGGCATCACCCTGTTGAAGGTTGATCGAGAATACACCATTGTCATTGGTAGTAGTTCCCCTGTTGGTTCCTTTAATAGTCACATTTACATTGGAGAGTGGAGCACCGGTGCTTTGATCTGTTACCTTCCCGGTAACCGATGTTTGCGCGAATGCAAGTTGATGGAGTGCAATCGCTGCTATGAAAGCAAAAAGCCTCTTTAGCAGTAAGTTTAGTTTCATAATCTAGTTGGTTATTCAGTTAAAAACAAAGGCTCTATAAAATTAGACTAGCTATCTAGTCGCAATGAAACACGAAGCGAATATTAATCATCAAAATGCGTAATCATCAAAATGCGATCTATGCTACGCAATTTGATGTGATAGATACGCATATATAGGCAGTATTCTGATATACAGCGGGTAGTTTTGTTACCATCCGTTGGCAGGTATTACTCCTGTATTATCATTTAATTAATTTATTATGATCATAGGCGTTGATTTAGGCGGGACGAATATTAGGGCCGGATTAATTCAGGGAGGTGAAGTGTTGCAATCGATCAGTCATAAGCTAACCAATAAACATTCACTGGAAGCAACGCTGGAGCAAATAATAACTGTTATAGAGCCTTTGGTATGTGAAGAAGTAGAAGGCATAGGGATCGGGGTACCTTCCATTGTGGATGTGGACAATGGAGTGGTGTTTGATGTGGTGAATATTCCTTCCTGGAAGAAAGTTGAGTTGAAGACAATACTCGAAGAACAGTTTCATAAACCGGTGTTTGTAAATAATGATGTGAATTGTTTTGCCCTGGGTGAACACCAGTTTGGTGCTGCGCAGCCATTTGATTCTTTTGTAGCAATTTCTGTAGGAACGGGACTTGGAACTGCTATTGTGATTAATCACGAGTTATATCTTGGAGTGAATTGCGGAGCAGGAGAAATCGGCTATTTCCCATATCTCGATAAAAATCTGGAGTACTATTCCAGTAGCAGTTTTTTTGACATACATGATACAACTGCCGAAGAACTTTTTTATGATGCACAGGAAGGAAAACCCAAAGCCTTGCAGGTTTGGCAGGAATACGGTCATCACCTGGGTAATGTATTAAAGGTGGTTTTGTATGCATATGCCCCACAGGCTGTATTACTGGGAGGTTCAATATCCAATGCCTATAAATACTTTGAAGAAAGTATGTATCTGAGTATGGATGATTTTATGTATCCATCCCTGCTCAAGCAGGTAAAAGTGATTCATTCCAAAACAGAGAATATTGCGTTATTGGGAGCAGCAGCATTAGTTCCGGTCAAAGCGCTGGTATGATTTTGTAAAATCTTCAAACTGCTTTAATTTACCTGTTGCAACTCTTTTCTGAATGAATAAGATCATCTTACTATTTGATATTTCTGAAAAATACGGGCAGAGTCTGATGATGGGTATTGTCCGGTATTTTAAGGAAAACAGCAATGCCCTGTTTTGTAATATGCCTATTTATTACAGGGAAACATTGGGTGTCAGAGGGATTCTGAAATTTGCCAAAGAGTGGGGTGCACAGGGTATTATTGCGCAACTGAATAATACCAGAGATGTACGGAAGATTGCCGAATCGGGAATCCACCTGATCGTAGAAGATTATAAAGAGCGCTTTGAAGAGTTCCCTAATATTACAGGCGGATATTATGAAGCCGGTCAGATGGGGGCAGAATATTTTGTCAAGAAAGGGTTTAAGAATTTCGCCTTTTACGGATTTAAAAATATTGTATGGTCGCGCGAACGTTCCATGGGGTATGAAGATTATCTGAATGAACGCGGATTTGATGTATACTATTTTAACCAGAAGGAGGAAACCGGTAACTCGGAACTATGGTACTACAAACCTTCTGATCTCAGTGAATGGCTACAGCAACTGCCAAAGCCAATTGCTATTATGGCCTGCGATGATGCCAGGGGCCTCCATATTGCTGAAGCCTGCAAGCATGCAAATATTCGCATACCCGAGGATGTTATTGTGCTGGGAGTTGATAACGATGAATTAACCTGTAACTTATCGGATCCGCCCTTGTCGAGTATTAACCTTGATACGGAAAGAGGAGGATATGAGGCAGGCCGGCTGATGGATCTGATGATCCAGGGCAAGGTTAAAAAGCCGCGGAATGTAATGGTGATGCCTACCTATATTGTAACCCGGCAGTCAACCGATATTGCAGCAGTGGATGATGCCTATATCGCGAAAGCGCTGAAGTTTATTCATAAAAATCTGGATCATGATATCAATGTGTCGGATGTATTGGGGCAATTAACGATCTCCAGACGCTCATTGGAGAAGAAATTCCAGGAGGTAACGGGTACCAGTGTTTATAAATACATCAGCAAGGTGCGAATGCAGAAGTTTTCTGAGCGGCTCCTGGAAACGGATAAACGGATTTCAGAGATTGCGCACGAAGCCGGTTTGAATCTGACGAACAATGTAGCCCGGCAATTCAAACAGATCCACGGATGCTCTCCGAGTGAATACAGGAAAAAACATCTTCCCCGTAAGTAACTATTTAATCCAGCATGATTTTTCTGCCTTCTTTGGCAGAACGGGTAGCAGCTTCCAGGATTTTTACCACCAGCAGGTTGTTGGATAAGGAGGACAGATCATTCGTATCGGTAATTTTTCCTGCCAGAAAAGCTTCCAGGTAACTGATAAAATCGCTATACACAGCTGCAGGTGCCAGCCCGCTGATGGGTTTGGATTGCTGCTTTTTCTGAACAATTGTTTGTGCATCAACCGCATGGAAGTAAGCAGAAGAACCAAAAATTTCCATATCCTTGATAGAGTAGGGCCAGTTCCAGGATGCTTCAATAACCCCGGTTGCGTTTTCGTATTCCAGCAGAATAGTAGCCACATCATCCACTTTTGGATATACGGCCGGCTTGTATTGCTGGATGATGGCCGTAACGGATTTGGGGGCCTTCCCATTCATCAGCCAGGTCATCAGGTTGGCGCCATAACAGCCGAAATCACGGGATGCACCACCCCCGTTTTTAACCGGATCGGTAAGCCAGTCGAGGAATTCTTTACTGCAGCCAATTTCCTTCGGACCTTCATGACCAGAATGCACTACTATTTTATGGATCTTGCCAAGGTTGCCCTGGTCCACCTGGTCTTTCGCATAGTGGTTACTGTTATACCAGGTTGTTTCGTAGTTCGTAAGTACGGCAGTATTGTATTTTTTTGAAAGCGCTTCTATCTTTTTCGCGTCTTCCAGGGTAGTGGCAAGTGGTTTTTCCACCATAACGGGAATACCCTGAGGAAGACAGGCTTCTACAACTGCCAGGTGTTCATTGATGGCATTGAAAGCCAATGCAGCCTGTGGCTTGGTCGTTTTTAACGCGGAGCTGATGTTGTTGAAGAATAAAGCATCAGGCAGTTGGTAGGACTTTTTATAGCGTTCAATGAGGTCGGGATTACTTTCCACAATTCCTGTGATCACAACTCTTCCCTGTTTATGAAATTGAAGGATCCCATGCACATGATCGTGTGTCATGCCAACAACCAGCACCTTTAGTTTTTCCTGCGACTGGGCGGAAACGATGCTGCTAAAGGAACTGAAAACCACGCATAAAAAAAGCAAACTGTGATGTTTATTCATATTCGTATTCCACTTTACCCATGAGTTGTTGTTGTTTGTTGTAAACCAGCTCCATTCTGCGCAGGCCATTGGGCAGGTATTGATAGAACCATTGCTCGTAGGCATTGGTGCCTTCGGGTACCATGGTCATTTTTTTTAGCTGGTCGTTTTCATTGTACTCGAAGATATAATCAGGAAGGAGTCGCTGTGCTTTGACATTGAATCGTACGATATCGGTCAGCCTGTTTTTGGCATCGTAATAATAATAGTAGGTTATCGCAGGCAGGTTCGCACGGATTGCCTTTTCTTCTACGAGGTTTCCTTTTTCGTCATATACAAAACTAACAGTGGTAGTGTCCACCTGGTTGCGTATCCGTTGCATGGATTGGGGTAATCCGGCTTCGTTGTAAGTCCAGTTATGAATTTCTGTTGTGGTGATATTATCAGACCTGCTGCTGCTTTCCAGGCGGATCAACTGGCCATTGGGGTTATAGGAATAGGAAGATTGGCTGGAAGCGTTCTGGGCGGTATCCCTGCTGCTGATCAGCCATCCCTTTTCATTATAGCGGGCTTCGATACGCGTATCACCTGTTTGACTGGTTTGTGTGCGGGTAACCAACAGCCCTTTTTTCGGATCCAGGGTTTGTTCTGCGGTGAAGCCGGCTGATTCAGGGGTGTTTCCGTCGTAACTGGTAATAGTCACTTTTTTGATTCCTTTTTCAAGCATTTGCTGGTAACGTTGATTGGTCTGCCGATTGGCCAGCAGGTCGTTATAATAGAATTGTGACCAAAGCGGGGAGGAACTTAGGGTTAAAATGAGAATAAATGCGATGTTTTTCATCTGGACTATTGTTTATACGCTGGCGAATGAGTGCAACTTAACTAATTGTATTTATTTTTATTCAAATTTTAACAAGTGTCGCATTATAAGGAAAGAACAGAAAAGAATTGCCTGAACTGTGGAACGGAAGTAGCTGGCCGTTATTGCCAACAATGTGGACAGGAAAATATTATTGCCAGGGAATCCTTCTGGAGTTTGCTT
>JAGKTB010000091.1:0-5514 GCA_018993145.1 Flavihumibacter sp. | reverse complement strand
CGATTACAAAAAACCAGGACTTGCCCTGTCTTCCGCCAACCCTGCTTCCGGCAACTTTGGCGTAGGGCTTGATATCAATGAACTGATCAACATGTTCCGCTTCAGGCGAAACAGGAGCATGGCTGCCTTCCAGGATCGCCTCCTTGAAGAAGAGCAGGATAAATATGTTGCCTATCGTTTCTCCCGCGCTAAAATTATCAAGATAACCGGCATAACAGGCCCCGACCTGGATACCTTCTACCGCTACTATGCTCCCCCTTATGAAGCAGTGGTGGCCGCCTCTGAGTATGAATTACTTGAGTACATGAAAAAAGCCGGGGAACAATACAAACGGATTCGTGCCATGGGTGGAAAAATTTCAGGCAGAAAAGAAGACAACTGGTGGGAATAATACGGCTATTTTTAGGTTGTAAATAAACTCCTATGCGCCGATTATTTTTTGCGGTTCTTGCATCCTGCCTGCTGATAGCCAACCCGGCTTCCGCACAACATTCATCTTCCCGCAATTTTCTGAAAGACAGTCTGGATTCCTATGTTCAGAAAGCCATGCAGGCCTGGAAGATACCCGGTGTTTCCATTGCAGTTGTGAAAAACGGGGAATGGCTGGTAGCAAAAGGATATGGGGTTAAAGTAACAGGAAGCAATGCTACCGTTGATGAACACACGCTTTTTGGAATCGGCAGTAATACAAAGGCTTTTACCGGAACTGCCCTCGCGATGCTGGAATCACAGGGCAAACTTTCACTCGACGATAAAGTAAAAAAATGGATTCCCGATTTCCAGGTCTATGATACCTGGGTTACCAAAGAACTCAACATACGTGATCTGGTCAGTCACCGCATGGGTTATGAAACCTTCCAGGGTGATTTCATGTATTTTGATTCCGATCTGAGCTACCAGGAGGTCAAAGAAAAATTCGGTCTTGTTAAACCTATGTATGGTTTTCGCTCCCGCTGGGGTTATACCAATGCAGGGTTTGCCATCGCGGGGGAAATTATTCAGAAAGCAAGCGACCAGTCATTCGGAGAATTTATTACCACACAAATTTTTCAACCCATCGGGATGAAAAATTCCATTGCTAACTCCAACCAATATGCGAAAGCGACAAATATTGCAGCTGCCCATACTGTTACAGAAGGAGTATTAAAAAAAGTTGCCTATGGCAACCTGGATAATATGGCGCCTGCAGGTGCCATTGCTTCAAGTGCCTACGATATGGGGCTCTGGGCACAAACATTATTAAACAAGGGTGAACTCAAGGGCAAACGAATTCTTTCTGCATCCGCGGTACAGACACCGATGGAACCTCATTCCATCCTGGGTAGTGGCGGGCATCCCTTTAACCGGGCACATTTTTATTTGTACGGGCTGGGTTGGCTCTTACAATCGTATGAAGGCAGAAAACTGGTGGAACATACAGGCGGCGTAAATGGTTTTGTTACCAGCTTTACCTTGATTCCGGAAGAAAATATCGGTATCGTAGTATTAACCAATACCGATGCGAATGGATTTTTTGAAGCAATGAAATGGGAATTGGTGGATGCCTGCCTCGGACTCCCTTTCCGCGATTACAATTCGATGGCTTTACAACAACAGGAGCAACACGAAAAAAGAGCAGCCGCTTCGCTTAAGGAGAAAAGAGATTCAATAGCATTACAGCTTACGCCGCAGCTACCACTTTCCGCATTTGCCGGGACATATCAACATGAGGTTTATGGGAAAATGACCCTTCAACTGGAAAAGGGTCAGCTGGTTGCCCGCTTTGAACATCACCCGGGGCGTTTTGCGACACTCGGTTCCTTAGGTGGCAACCGATTTTTTGCAAGTTTCAATGATCCCCTGTTCGGCAACAAAGTATGGCCTTTTAGCATCAGTGATGGTAAAGTAAAATCCGTTACGGTAACAGTCTCAGATTTCATTGAATTTACATCTTACGAATTCTACAAACAATAGACGAATATGGAACAACTTGTACTGGGCATTGGAACCCGACTTCAACACACACAATTCGGACCCGGAGTTATAGTAGGACTCCGGTATGCAACCTACCTTATCTCCTTTATCCACCATGGAATAAAAGAAATTGATAAAACCGATGACCAGCTGGAAGAAATCATTCCGGAAAACGTATCTGAAGAAATAGAAACGCATTCCGAAATCGAAAAATCGCTCCTGAAAATTCTTCGCTTATGGAACGGCGTTAGTGAGGTTGTTCCTCTTGGAGATCGCTGGAAAAATGGCACGATGATCCTCCAGCCGGGAGACAATTCCCTCAAGGCCAAGGAAGTTCCCATCGAGGTGTTCTTCCACAAAATCGTGATGTTGCGCGACCGCTTACGGGTAATGGAGCAACAGATCAACGCACATAAAGTGCTGACCGACGAAGAGAAAATCAACCTGCAGCAATATGTTACCCGGATCTATGGCAGCCTGACCACTTTCAATGTGCTTTTCAGAAACAAAGAAGACTGGTTCATTGGCGACAAAAGCTCCGATTAAACATCAGGCCTTCTTAGTGGGACAGGTATTTAATCCAAGCAAGGTATAAAGGGGGCAAAACCCTACCAGGCTGGTCAGGATAAAAACGCCTCCTACAATTGCAAGGATCAATCCCAGGGTACCGGTTACAGTGCCGGAAAAATAGAGATATCCCAATACAACTGCTACCAGTACGCGGATAAGACGGTCTGTACCACCCATGTTCTTTTTCATAATACTATGTTTGAACAGTGAAAATAAACTGATAAGCGTACCGAATTACTGATGCAGATCAGGTCGGCTAGTGAGTTTTATCCACTCCCCAACCTAAGCATGCCACGGATTTGGTATATTAAAGGTATAATTCGCCATATGCAGCTTTCTTCTATCCCGTTCTTCCGATTGTTGTTTACCACCATGGTTTTGCTAGCCTGGTCACTAACACTTCCTGCGCAAAAAAACCTGCATGAGAAAAGTATAGTGGTAGACACGCATAACGATGTGCTTTCCAGTGCAACCCTGAAAGGATTGAATATTGAAGAGGACCTGAGTGGCAAAACCCATAGCGACCTGGAGCGTTTTCGAAGGGGCGGAATTGATATTCAAATTTTTTCCATTTTCTGCGATGAACGATTTGGAAATGGCACTGCCTTTGCTCACGCTATCCGGGAAATTGATTCACTGGATGCGATTGTGGCCCGCAATCCGGGTAAAATGATGCTGGTAAATTCTCCGGCAGACCTCCGAATGGCAGTCCGAAAGAAAAAACTGGGAGCCATGAAAGGCGTGGAAGGCGGTCATATGATAGAAGACAAAATGGAATACCTCGATAGCCTCTATAATCGGGGAGCCAGGTACCTGACGCTTACCTGGAATAACTCCACTTCCTGGGCGAGTTCAGCCTGGGATGAAACTTATTACGACCGGCAGCAACCAACACCCATCGAAAAAAAGGGACTTAATGATTTTGGCAAACAGGTCGTACAGAGAATGAATGAACTGGGCATGATGATTGACCTTAGCCATGTAGGCGAACAAACCTTCAATGATGCAATCGCCATTTCTACCAAACCGGTAATCGTTTCTCACAGTTGTGTGTATGCGCTTTGCCCTGTACCCCGGAATCTGAAAGATGAACAAATTCGTGCTATTGGAAAAAAGGGCGGTGTCATCTTCCTTAATTTTTATGCAGGTTTCCTTGATAGTACCTATAACCGCAACAAAGCTGCTTTTATCAACAAACACAGACCGTTGGTCGATTCGCTGCTGCAACAAAAAATGCCAGACTATGAAATTGACGGTTACCTTAGTAACCGGTTTCCCGAAGAGGCAGAAGCGCTCCGGCCTTCTATGAATATTTTACTCGATCACCTGGATTATATAGTTCGAATGATTGGTGTGGACCATGTCGGACTTGGCTCTGATTTTGATGGCATAGAACTGGCTCCCCAGGATCTGGATGGTGTGGAAGATATGCCGAATATCACCTCTGCATTGCTGGTGCGTGGCTACAGCAGGCAGGATATTAAAAAGATACTGGGCGGCAATTTTATACGTGTCTTCAAAGCCGTAAGTAAATGACATGAGAATTTTATGGAAGTATCTCCAGCCCTACCGGGGTTGGGTCTTTTTAGCACTCGGACTGGCAGCACTGGCACAGGTGCTCGCCCTCTACGATCCTGTTATCTTCGGAAAAGTCATAGACACCTATGCCCTTAACCCGGAGAATCTCTCTGAAAAGGAAAGGACCAATGGTGTGATATGGCTGCTCCTGCTTGCCATCGGCGTAGCTTTACTGGCACGCATTGCTTCCACTTTTAAAGACTTCGTAGTGCGTCTGGTCGTGCAGAAATTCGGGATGCAAATCTTCAATGATGGCCTTCGCCAAACCCTTCGACTTCCTTATGACGGATTTGAAGACCAAAGCAGTGGTGAAACACTTTCCAAACTCCAGAAAGTGCGCACTGACACAGAACGGTTTATCAACTCCTTCATCAATATCCTGTTTTCAACCCTTGTTGGAATGGGATTTCTTATCTGGTATGCCATCACCAAACACTGGGCACTAATACCGGTATTCTTAATCGGGGTGTTATTACTAGGCGGGCTCACGTCTCTGCTTAGCCGAAAAATAAAAATGATCCAGCGCCAGGTCGTTCGCCAGACCAATATCATGAGTGGCAGTATCACAGAATCCATCCGCAATATTGAACTGGTCAAAAGTCTTGGGCTAACCTACTCGGAGATCCGGCGCCTGCGAGATAAAACCCAGAAGATCTTTGATCTGGAAATGATGAAGAACAGGAAAGTGCGTACCCTCTCCTTTTTCCAGGGAACCACACTGAACCTGCTCAAACAATCCATTCTGTTCATCCTGCTCTGGCTCATCTTCCGGAATGTATTAACTACCGGAGAATTGATTTCGATGCAGTTTATTTCCACCGCCATCATCGGACCTTTGCAGGACCTGGGTAATATTATCCTTCAATACCGGGAAGCGGAAGCCTCCCTGCAGGTGTTTAACCAGCTCATGATGAAAGAGCCCGAATACCGCCCCGAAGAACCAATCGATATACAGGCTATTGAAGAACTGGAATTTGACCGCGTCAGCTTCCGTCACCGGAATGCAACTCAAAAAGCAGTGGATGATATAAGTTTCAAAGTTGGACTTGGACAAACCATTGCGTTTGTAGGACCATCGGGTTCCGGTAAGTCCACCCTGGTAAAATTATTAGTCGGACTCTACTCACCAGTTGAAGGAGATATCCGGATTGATGGAATTTCGGTCAGGCAACTCCGTTATAACAGGGTTCGCCGGCAACTTGGCTTTGTGACACAGGAGACCCAAATGTTTTCCGGCACCATCCGCGATAATATGCTCTTTGTTAAACCGGACGCCACAGATGAACAGATCTTTGACGCGATGGAAAAAGCATCCTGCCTAAACCTGGTTACCAATTCGCCTAAAGGTCTTGATACTGTCCTCGGGGAAGGTGGCAAACGCGTTTCAGGGGGAGAAAAACAAAGACTTGCCAT
>JAGKTB010000090.1:0-4544 GCA_018993145.1 Flavihumibacter sp. | reverse complement strand
AACAATACCTATACATTAGGTACACAGAAGGAAGGATTCCGGAATGAAATTATGAAGTTATCAGGCGTAACCGGAAGCACTTACAGTGGCTTTATGCCAGTATCAGAAAGCGCAAGAACTGACCGGACTTTTTCTACCCAGGCAACAATGACCTCCAGTTCCGGACTGAACATGCAAATCTGGGGAATTGATGAAAACTATATTCCACTACTGGGCATGGAAATGAAATATGGAAGGAATTTTTCAAAAGAATTTGGTACAGACTCATCTGCCATCATCATCAATGAAACCACAGCAGCCCTCATGGGATTAGATAATCCCGTGGGCAAAAAATTATATGCAGGGAATAACGGTGGAGCAACTGATCCTTACACAATTATTGGTGTAGTAAAGAATTTTCATTTTCAGTCTATGAAGCAGCAGATTGGTCCGGTTGCCTTCTGGCTTAATCCGGCCGACTGGTCAATAGCTTTCAAAGTGAATACCGGCCAAATCAAGCCATTAATAACCCGGATTGAGGAAGTCTGGAATAAGATGGCTCCGGGAATGCCGTTTGAATACAGCTTCCTTGATGAATCCTTCTCCCGCATGTATGATGCAGAACAGCGGGTTGGACAGCTGGCGTTAAGCTTCGCGATTCTGACTATCCTGATTGCCTGTCTTGGTTTATTTGGACTGGCAGCCTTCATGGCTGAACAACGGAATAAGGAAATTGGTGTACGAAAAGTATTGGGTGCCTCCGTTCAACAAATTGTGGGTCTGCTTACGCGCGACTTCCTGAAACTGGTCGGTATAGCATCCCTTATTGCTTTCCCCCTGGCCTGGTATGCCATGAACAAATGGCTGGAGAATTTCGCTTTCAAAACATCACTGGGCTGGTGGGTATTTCTACTGGCAGGATGTATTGCTGCCTTGATTGCATTGCTAACAGTAGGTGGACAAGCAATAAAAGCCGCCATCACCAATCCGATCAAAAGTCTTCGTTCAGAATAAACTAGTTGTATGCTGTTTAATTATTTCAAGATCGCTTTTCGAAACCTCCTTAAATACAAGGGTTTCTCGGCCATCAACATCCTGGGCCTTGCTGTTGGAATGGCATCTGCTATTCTGATTTTTCTTTGGATCAGTCATGAAATTAGTTTCGACCGGTTCCATGAAAAAAAAGACCGGATTTTTGAAGCCTGGAATAAAGGGAATTTCAACGGTAAGGTTTCCTGCTGGAATACAACTCCAAAAATTCTGGCGAGCGCCTTACAGTCAGATATACCCGAAATTGAAACCACTACCAGGGTAAACTGGGCTGACAACTATCTTACACGATATGGGGATAAGACCATTATGATGAAAGCATCCATGGTGGATTCAACCTTCCTGAATGTATTCAGTTTCCCAGTGCTGAAAGGAGATAAGCAAAATGCTCTTATGAATCCGTCTGGTGTGGTGTTAACTGCATCGACTGCAGCCAAATTGTTTGGAACAGATAACCCGATTGGCCAGACCCTGGAGTTAAATGAAAAATTCCAGTTAACCGTTACAGCAGTAGTACAGGACCCGCCAAACAACTCCCGTTTTCAGTTCGAATGCCTCTTGCCCTGGGCCTTTCTGCGTGCACAAGGATGGGATGATAACTATTGGGGGAATAATTCAACACGTACTTATGCTTTACTCAAACCAGGTTCAAAAGTGGAGAGTGCCAATGCAAAACTGGAAAATTTCCGCAAAAAATACGATCGCGATGATCCTACAGGAGGATTCTTTTTGTATCCAATTGAGCGTTGGAGGCTCTATTCCAGTTTCACAGAAGGTGTGGAAGAAGGAGGAATGATCGAATACATCCGAATCTTTACCATCGTTGGTGCTATTATCTTATTAATTGCCTGCATAAATTTTATGAATCTCAGCACTGCCAAAAGTGAGCAACGTGCGAAAGAAGTTGGTATCCGTAAAGTGATCGGCGCCATGCGGCATAATTTAATGGGACAGTTCCTGGGTGAATCTATCCTGATTGCATTTTTGGCTGGAGTACTGTCCCTACTACTGGTACAAATGACCTTACCAGCCTTTAATAATTTTACAGGCAAACTGGTTGCAATCGATTATACCAATCCGTTAGCCTGGGCATTATGGGCTGGATTTATTCTGCTAACTGGATTAATAGCAGGCAGCTATCCGGCTTTTTTTCTATCAGGTTTCCAGCCTACCAAAGTATTGAAAGGGACATTCAAAAAAACACAATCGGCCATAAATCCCAGAAAAGTGCTGGTGGTTTTACAATTCACATTTGCCATTATTCTGATCATCAGTACGCTGGTCATAAAAAAACAAATCAATTATGCTCAAAATCGGAACAATGGGTATAACAAGGACCAGTTATTGTATTATTTCCTGACTGGCACGGCTGAAAAAAATTATGATCTTATAAAAAACGAGTTGCTCTCTTCAGGTGTAGCAACCTCAGTTACCAAAACGAGCGCACCGCTTACCGAAGGTTGGAGTAATACCTGGGGAATAGGCTGGAAAGGAAAACAGCCCGACGACCGCACCTTATTTGATCGTTTTTGTGCTGATCAGCAATTTGTAAAAACAGCCGGACTAGAACTGGTGAAAGGAAGGGATTTTGATCTGGCTGCACATCCATCTGATTCAGCTGCTGTACTGTTGAATGAATCTGCAGTAAATGCAATGGGATTTTCCGATCCCATCGGGCAGGTTATTCAGGATAATGGCCAGGATTGGACCGTGATCGGAGTTATTAAAGACTTTATCCTCCATTCTCCTTTTGCCAAAACACAACCAATGGTAATTGAAGGTGCACACGGATGGTTTAATGTGATTCATTTCCGACTGAATCCCACTAACAGTGTAAGTACGAATCTTAAAAACGCCGAAACTATATTTAAAAAATTCAATCCCAGCTATCCATTTGATTACACATTCGTTGACCAGGCTTACGCTTCCAAATTTGAAGAAGAGAAAAAAATGGGTTCATTGGCAGCCTTGTTTGCCGGTCTGACTATTTTCATTTCCTGTATGGGCTTATTTGGATTAGCCACTTATATGGCAGCCACCCGGTTCAAAGAAATTGGCATCCGGAAGGTATTGGGCGCCTCTGTTGCATCCATAACCAGCTTATTGTCCAAAGATTTCCTGAAACTCGTACTGATCGCCTTCATCGTTGCTTCACCAATTGCCTGGATACTAATGAACCAATGGTTGAAAGGGTATGCTTACAAAACTTCCATAGATGTATGGGTGTTTGTTGCAACAGGTTTTTTAAGTCTGACGATAGCACTCTTAACCACCAGCATCCAGGCAATAAAAGCCGCTGTTTCCAATCCGGTAAAAAGTTTGAAATCAGAATAAACTTACTCCATGATAAGCAACTATATAACCCTAGCCATCCGGAATATTCGCCGTTACGGGACCAATTCATTCCTCAATCTTGCGGGATTGGCCATTGCGCTGGCAGCCTGTCTTTTTATATTTTTGGTAGTTCAACACGAATATAGTTTCGATACCTATCATCCGAATGCCGAAAGGATATACCAGGTAGTAAAAAAAGAAGTAAAAGCGGGTAATGAAGATTTTTATGGT
Source organism: Flavihumibacter sp. (assembly GCA_018993145.1). GTDB lineage: Bacteria > Bacteroidota > Bacteroidia > Chitinophagales > Chitinophagaceae > Flavihumibacter. The sequence goes on along the minus strand of JAGKTB010000090.1, from coordinate 950 downwards.
GGTATCGCCCTTCCGGCTAAAAAAGCACTCAGCAATGATTTCCCGACAGTACAGTTTACTGAGTTATTTACTTCATTCGGCGCGCAATTCACCGTATTGGATGCAGCCGATCAGGTGAGCGATAAAAATTCCTGGAAGAGCAGGGTGTATTTTTTGTAGATCCGGAGATCGCAGATTTTTTTTCCTTTTCATGGATTGAAGGATCTCCGGAAATCTTCAGTAAACCTGATATGATCGCCTTATCACGTTCCAAGGCTATCAAGTATTTTGGTTCCGAAAGCAATGCAGTGGGCCGATCACTGTTATTTGAAAACAAAGTCAGATTACAGGTTGGAGCGGTATTTGCTGATCCACCTGCCAACACGGATTTTAATTTTCAGATGCTGCCATCTTATGCCACATTAGAATCCAATCTGGATCTATGGGGTTATGAGCAGAACAAAGAATCCTGGGGTTTTTCCACCTCCAACCATCAGGTCTATGCACTTTTGCCACAGCCAGTTAATCCGGAACAGGTAAATAAGAAATTGCAGGATTTTGTAAAAAAATATTACCGTCCCGAAGCCGTTGGTAAAGTTTTTCATTTTTTACTCCCACTGAAAGAAATCCATTTCGACACTAGGTTTGGAAACAATGGCACTCATATCAGCAGCAAATCATCCCTGATGACACTGCAGTTAATTGGTTTATTGATCCTGCTGATGGCCTGTATCAATTTTATCAATCTCTCCACCGCTCTGGCAGTAAAAAGGAGCAAAGAAATCGGAATCAGAAAAGTAATGGGCAGCACCCGTGGCCAATTACGCGTTCAGTTATTGGCGGAAACCTTTTTGCTTGTATTATTCGCTTTGATAATAGCGCTGCTTATAACCTGGCTGACCCTGCCTTACCTTAAATACATCACAGATATTCAGGAAAAACTTCCCCTTTTTCAAACCAATGTGCTCAGA
>JAGKTB010000089.1:0-8218 GCA_018993145.1 Flavihumibacter sp. | reverse complement strand
ATACGGTTCCGGGAATCCAGGCGAGCACCCCGGCATTGCCTGGAGCCAGGATCACTTCACCCTCCGTTAGGCAATAATCCAGTGCCGCATTGAAATAAGCTTCCATTCCCCGGTGCCGTTGCTGGTCGGTGCCCTGAAAACTGTACCGAAACAGGGGGTCATCACTGAAGTTACTGGTGAGCAAAAGAGAACATTGTAGCAGATTCATACTGCAAATATCCCTGACCTTTCCCGAATTCGTAAGCGGAATGAAAAGCGGATCGGTATTTTTGCACACTTAACAGATCTGACGGCATGATTCAAATTGGATTAGTAGGCAACCCGAACAGTGGAAAGAGTTCTCTTTTTAATGCATTGACGGGCTTGAACCAGAAGGTGGGGAATTTTCCTGGCGTAACGGTTGATAAAAAAACCGGTATCTGTGATTTGGGAGAGCAGCAAAAAGCAACCCTGATCGACCTTCCCGGCACCTACAGCCTCTATCCAAAACGGGGTGATGAATGGGTAACCTACCAGGTACTGATGGGCCAGGACAAAGAAGTGAAACTGGATATGCTGATTTTGTTGGCGGATGCCAGCAACCTCAAAAGAAACCTGCTGTTTGTTTCGCAGATCATCGACCTGAAGATTCCGGTAATTGTAGCACTAACCATGATGGACCTTGCCCGAAGCAAAGGTATTGAAGTGGATTTGGAAGGACTGGAAAGGGAACTTGGGGTTCCGGTAGTAGCTGTAAACCCCCGCAAATCAAAAGGCTTTCCCCAGCTCAAAAAAGTAATGGCCGCCACAGCAAAGGGTCAGTATAAAGCACCTGCCTTTGATTTTATTGCCAATCATGAACTGGCTGCCGGGGCTGTTTCGGAAGTGAAGCAACTGGTACCCGGACTCAGTGATTACAAGGCCATTCATTACCTGATCCATCATGAAAATTTTGAGCTGGAGGTGGGATTGCAGGAAAAAATCGAAGGTGCTGAAAAGAATCACGCGTTCAATCCAACCAAAACCCAGGCGGAAGAAATTCTGCTGCGATACGCCAGGATCAAAACCATCATGGGCCAAACGGTTGCAGAACCTGATCCCTTACACAAAACCATACTCACGGATAAACTGGATTCAATTCTCTTACACCGGGTTTGGGGTTACCTGATCTTGCTGGGCGTGTTGTTCCTGCTGTTTCAAAGTGTTTTCCTAATTGCCCAATACCCGATGGATGCGATTGAAACCGGCTTTGGTGCACTGGGCTCCTGGCTCGGTGAAGTATTGCCAGCAACCTGGTGGAGTGATTTGCTGATCAATGGAATTGTGGCTGGGCTCGGGGGTATCGTAATATTTGTACCTCAGATCATGATCCTGTTTGGTTTGATTACTGTTCTGGAAGACACGGGTTATATGGCGCGGATCAGCTTTCTAACTGATAAGCTCATGCGAAAAGTGGGACTGAATGGAAAATCGGTGATGCCGATGATCAGTGCCTTTGCCTGTGCAGTACCGGCCATCATGAGTGCCCGCAATATTGAAAATAAAAAGGAGCGATTGCTTACTATCCTGGTAACACCCCTGATGAGTTGCAGCGCCCGCTTGCCTGTTTATACCATCCTGATTGCATTGGTGATTCCGCAAAAAATGATTGGCGGTGTTGTGAGTTTGCAGGGTTTGGTAATGATGGGCCTTTATCTGCTGGGAATCGTACTGGCGATGGCGATCTCCTGGATTGCAAAATGGTTTATTCAGAATAAGGATAAAAGTTTTTTCATCCTGGAACTGCCCATGTACCGTGTACCAAGATGGAAAAATATTTTCACCACGATGATACAGAAGGCCCAGATTTTCGTGTTTGAGGCCGGTAAAGTAATTATGGTGATCAGTCTGCTTTTATGGGCGATGAGTTCTTATGGGCCGGGAGAGCGCATGGCACAAGTGGAAGCAGAATTTGCAGCAAAGAAAGCAGCACAACCGGAAGCCTTGGAAGAACTGGAAAAAGCTGAAGCATCCGCCAAACTGGCTAATTCTTATGCGGGAATTCTTGGCAAAGCAATTGAACCGGCAATAGAACCATTGGGCTACGACTGGAAAATTGGTATTGCGCTGATTACTTCTTTTGCAGCACGCGAAGTGTTTGTAGGAACGATGGCAACCCTCTACAGTGTAGGTGATTCGGATGATGAAAGTGGCTTGCTGTTGAGGGAAAAAATGCAGCAGGAAAAAAAATCCGATGGCAGTCCTGTTTACAGTCTGGCCACCGGATTATCCCTGATGGTATTTTATTTATTGGCGATGCAGTGTATGAGTACGCTGGCTATTGTAAAGCGTGAAACACGTTCCTGGAAATGGCCGATGATTCAGCTGGCATATATGACAGCATTGGCATATGTCATGAGCTGGTTGGTTTACACCATCGCCTCCTGACTTCTCACGTCTCACTTCTCACGTCTCACTTCCTTCATGAATTCCTCCGCAACCTCCACGCCTTTATTTTTCGCATACCAGGCGTGGAGCTGATTGTAAAGTTCTTCTTTGGGAAGTGTACCATTCTGCTTTAGCTCATCAAGAAGCTTTTGTGCAGATGTTGGTCTGGGTCCCCATGTTCCAACTACACTCAGGTCTTCCTCTCTCATCAGGATGATTTTGGGAATAGAGCGGGTTCCATTCGTCAGGAACTGATCCATTATGTCGAGGTTTTCATCTCTTAAAATAAGCCGGTGTTGAATTAAAGGATTAACCGCGGCTAATTTTTCAACAATGGGAACCACCTGTGCCGCATCTCCACACCAGCCTTCTGTAATGGTAAGCCAGATCATAGGGGTTTCGATAGCCAGGAGTTGCTGTTCCAATTCTTCCGGAACCGTCCAGGTTTTATCCCAGCGATTCATCCGCTGTACATTCAATCGGGTGTAATCTACCAGCCATTCTTCCTGGTTGGGACCAGTGGTTTTTCCAGCTTCAACAAGGTCATTTAATGTTTTCCGGTAGGTACTATAAGATACAGCCTGGTCAATGACCAGTTCATTCATGTGTGTCATCATTTGTTTCGTTTTCAGTTAAGCTACGGCAAGCTTCGTAAGGAGGGCTTTCACCTGGTCGCGAATATAATCACGAACAGTATTGAATTCTGCCGGCTCCATATGTTTGGGGTCGGGAATCTGCCAGTCGATGAATTCTTTGGCAGGCATCCAGGGACAGGCATCACCGCATCCCATGGTAACAACTACATCAAAGGGTGCAAATTGTTCAACTTCCTGTAGCGACTTTGAATCATGTGTGGTCAGATCGTAGCCCAGTTCTTTCATGGCGGCGATAGCTTTTGGATTTACCACTCCGCTGGGGCGACTGCCGGCACTGTACGCTTCCACTTTTTCCCCACCAAGCATCCTGGCAAAGGCCTGGCTCATCTGGCTTCGATTGGCATTTTCTACACAAACAAACAGCAGTTTCTTTTTTTCCATATTGATTATTGGGTAATTATTTTTCGCATAATCACAGCACTTGCGGGACATAAACCATTCATCTCTTCTGATCTGGCAACGGAATCCGGTAATTCGCCTTTCGTAATTAGTTGAAAACCTTTTTTACTGAAATAGGATTCGGCAGTATTGGTAATCAGGTAGAGCTCAGACAATCCAAGTTTTATTGCTGTCTGCTCTACCTGATCCACCAGGCGACTTGCAATTCCCTTGTTTCTGTATTCTGGTAAAACTGTCATAGAGCGCAGTAATCCATAAGGAGCATACAGATCCATGCCAATTACACCAATTGCAATACCTGTTGCATCTGCGATCCAGAAATGTTCCAGGTCTCTTTTAAGATCTTCAGTTGGCAATCCGGCAGCTCTCAATAATGCGACCACAGTTGCATACGCTTCTGGCTCCGCCTTGTTGATTTTAATATCCTGATTCATGTTTGTAATCCTTGTTTTGCGCGATGAGATTAACAACAACCACTGCCTGGTTCACAGCAGGCGGCTGGTTTTTCTGCATAGACCGTAATACTTTTAATGGCAACTTTTCCGGTCTTGTATTCGATGATTTCTTCCTCACTCAGATAGTTTTTCAGAATTTCTTCCGGAATGGTGATCAGCTTTTCTTTTTGAATGGTGATCTTGCTGAAACCTGCTCCCTGTATATGATTCAGGTAGTCGGATTGCTGGATGGCCCCACTCACACAACCTGAGTAGAGCTCAGCAACTGCTTTCCATTTTTCCGGAAGCTGACCTTCGAGTACAATATCAGAAATCGAAAAATGGGCTCCTGGTTTCAATACCCGAAAGATTTCTTTGAAGACTGCAGGTTTATTGGGCACAAGATTCAACACGCAATTGCTGACAACTACATCGGCAGTGTTGCCTGCAACCGGCATTTTTTCAATATCGCCCTGGCGGAATTCAACATTATTAAATCCAAGCTTATCAGCATTGACGCGGGCCTTTTCAATCATTTTTTCAGTGAAATCGATACCGATCACTTTACCCTTTTCTCCAACAATGGAGCGTGCAACAAAACAATCATTACCGGCACCACTTCCAAGGTCGATCACTGTATCTCCCTCCTTGATTTGTGCAAAAGCAGTAGGCAGACCGCATCCCAGTCCCAGGTCGGCATCGGGTACATAACCTTTTAATTGAGAGTAGTCATCTGCCATAATGGAGTAGACTTCGTCTCCACAGCAGGAGCTGGTAGCACCGCAGCAGGAGCTTGCATTTTGAGTGGCACTTTGTTCTGCGATGGCGCTATAACGTTCGCGAACCAGGGATTTTAACTCGTTTTCTGTTTGCATATGATGTAAGTTTTAAATTTTGATAACTACGTTTATTTGAATGCTGAAGGTTAAATCGCATCCGTATTAACTGCAGCAGCCGGCAGCTTTCTGGCGGGTTTCGATTTCTTTAAAAAAGGAGGAGAAGGAATCAATGGCTTTTCTAAAAGCGGATTCATTGATGCAATAGCAACTCTTTGGTCCGTCGATGGTTCCCGCGATCAGTCCGGCCTCCTTAAGTTCCCGGAGATGTTGAGAAACAGTGCTTTGTGCCAGCGGCAGCACATCTACCAGTTCTCCGCAGATACATTCATTGCGTTTAGCCAGTTCTTTTAAAATGGCAATCCGGGCGGGGTGGGCAAGTGCTTTAGCCATCGTAGCCAGTGCCTGTTCTTCCTGTGAAAACGCTTCTTTTTTATTGATCGCCATATCTTATCGTTTTTATACGATGAATCGAGGGAAAGAAAAAGGCCGCACGGCCTCCTTTCATAGTCAAAGTATATCGCAAATATACGATTTAATATAACTCTCCAAAATTATTTTTCCGCTGCGCCTTCCTCCTTTTCCTCCTTTGCCCATCTACCTGTTTCCATTCTTCCATTCCTCCATCTTCCTTTCCTCCCTTGTTTCCAGTCTCCGGCCTCCTATGTCTCCTCTTCCCTGCCTCCGGTCTCCCTTGCCCCTCTTCCATACCCCCACTTCCTATTTCCTTTCTTCCTTTCCTCCATCTTCCATTCCCCCCTTCTTCCCTTCCCCCCTTCTCCCATATGCCAGTGCTGCCTTGATTTCGGTGTAAGAAACTGCTTCGCCAAGGTATTCCTTAAGTGGTCCCAATTGGGATGAACCAAGCGCTTCCTTACCTGCCAGAACCAGGGACCTTACCTCCTCTTTTACCAGGAAATCCGGCTCCAACTCACCTTCCTGGATTCCCTTTACCAGGTGACCTTCAATCGTGGAATAAGCAAGTTGTCGTTCCGCTGCGATTGCTGAAATTGACTTTCCCTCCTTACACAGAGAAATACTCTCGCGGTACGAACTGCCTGTTTCCTTCTTCTGACCAGGAACAGTGCTTTTATTACTAGCCGCTTTTGATGAAGCTTTCGGCCCTTCATCAGCAAGCTGGTTCGCCGGAACCATGGTTTCCTCAGCTTCCAGTTTGAGTTGATTCAATTGTTGAATCAACTCACTGATAGCAGGAGTAGCCAGGCGCTGTTGCAGGGCGGCAGCAATTTCCACCGCCTGTTTCAATTTTTGATGCTTAACCCGAATCGCTTCTCCCAGGTTCCTGAGCTCCCGCTGGTATTTGGTAAGTCGGGGTTCTTTTTTCATCTCGGTTGCATGGGCTTCTACCAGGCTTTGCAGTTCTTCAAACAATCCATTGAAATAATGAACCGCATCTTTGGTTCTTTGAAGTAAATAATCCCGATCCATGGCGGCTCCCTTTTCAAACTGAAGAGAAAAGTGATGCGCAGTTTTATTCGCTACCTGCTGCACCACCTGCAGCTTACCATTCAGTTGGTGATAAGCCTCCAGCATTTTGTATTTGGATACACTGTTTTTCTTTTCAATCTCCTGGAACCAGTCATCCGTTAATGCTTCCAATCCTTCCAATTTAAAGCAGCGCAAAAAGTAGTCGTTCACATAAGAAGCTTCAGCTTCTTTCAATGCCTGCTCCAACTCCTCTTCAGGAAATTCTACCCTCGTGTAAGTAACCACTCGTTCATCTGTCTGGATCGCTGCCATTGGAATACGAGTCTTTAATACCAGTCCCTCCAGGCCGGTTAACCGGCTTAGCGCAACATATACCTGTCCGGGTGCAAACGCCGCACCCGCATCCACAATAGCCCTGTCAAATGTCAGTCCCTGGCTTTTATGAATCGTGATCGCCCAGGCCAGCCTTATAGGATATTGAGAGAAGGTCCCTAATTCCTCTTCATCAATTTTATCTTTCGCCTTATCCAGTTTATAACGGATATTTCTCCAGGTCTCTTTTTCAAGGATGATGGAATAGTCCTCCTCAGGGAAACGCACTTCGATCTGCTCTTCTTCCAATGATTCAATCACTCCAATTTTGCCATTATAAAAGCGGCGGAATTCACCCTTGTCATTTTTAATGAACATAACCTGCGCACCCAGCTTCAATTCCAATACTTCTTCCGCCGGATACGCTTTCTCTCCAAAATCACCGGTGATCTCTGCTTCGTACCGAAATACTTCACCTCTCAGCCGGCTGAGTTCCTGTTGGTTAATGGCATCAGCCCGACTGTTATGGGTGCTCAGTGTTATATAATACTTGCCAGGTTCAGGTTGAAAGCCTGGCTGGTAATGCGCATGAAGGTCGTGCCAGGCTATCTGATCCAACTGGTTGTTTCGGATTTTGTTCAGCAATTCAATGAAGGCCTGGTCTGTCTGCCGGTATATCTTCTTTAACTCAATCAGAAAAGGATTAGCCTCTTTTATAACCTGGGCATCAAAGAAAAACGGACTGCTATAATGTTCTTTCAAATGAACCCATTCTCTATCTGATACCACTGGTGGCAACTGCCAGAGATCGCCAATAAACAAGACCTGCAGACCACCAAATGCCTGCTGTGGTTTTTTGCGAATAAACCGTAAGACCGCATCCACTGCATCCAGCAAATCTGAACGAACCATACTCACTTCATCAATCACCAGTAATTCCAGCTCCTGGAATAATTCCTTCTTTGACTGCGAAATCCGAAGATTCCGCAACAAACTTGCCCTGTTATTAAATAGCTGTTCGCCTGTATCGGGAATAGGACCCGCCGGAACATAGGCACCCAATGGCAGCTGGAAAAAAGTATGCATAGTTACTCCTCCAGCATTTATAGCCGCAACACCGGTTGGGGCAACCACGGCCATCTTTTTGGTGCATTGTTCCCGGATGGTCTTCAGAAAACTTGTCTTTCCTGTGCCTGCCCGTCCCGTTAGAAATACAGATCGGTTTGTATGTAAAATAAACCGCAAGGCCAGGTCCAATGGCCGGTTTGTCAGATCCCTCGTTATCATCGCTGTAAATCTACTGATAAGATACTATGTCTGAATAGCTCACCCATCCAGACATAGCATCACCACCAATCAGACCTCTGCCTTTTTCGCCTGGCGAATCAGACTTAGTTCCAGCACTGTTATTTCTGTAACATAGCGCTTCAGTCCCTCCTTATCCACATAACTGCGATAGGAAATCTTGCCCTCAATGGATACTTCTGATCCTTTCTGCAGCTCCTGCTCCGCTTTATCCGCCAGCTTCCCCCAGGCAACCAGGTTATGCCACTGCGTTTCAGTAACTTTTTCCCCTTGGGTCGTCTGATACGTATCATTGGTTGCCAATTTCATATGCGCAACTTTTTTACCTGTAGTCGTTTCCTTCATTTCCGGATCAGCTCCCAAATGGCCGATCAGGAATACACGATTGTTCTTTTCACTCATGACTCATTGTTTATGCAGA
>JAGKTB010000454.1:0-3713 GCA_018993145.1 Flavihumibacter sp. | reverse complement strand
AAACTCACGGATAATAAAATCAACAGCAACCTGCTGTTCCTCCACAACGATCATATTTACACCTGGCGCAGTGAAGAGGATGTAAATGTGGTGGAGACCTTCATGCCGAAAGGAACCATTACGATTGCCAAATCCGTATGGCCTGTGCAATTGAAACAGATGGTGCTGCCACTGGCCAAACAATACTATGTTGATTTTGATCCTTCCCTGATTTCTTCCTATAAAGATGGAGATCCCGAGCGTCGCCTGATGCTGCAGGAGAAGGGGGAATACCTGGTGTTCCAGCCCATATTCAGTTATAAGGGCTATGAAACCAAGCCCGGTGATAAGGATGAAATCGTTGTGCCGGATGGCGATAAGGTGATGATCGTACATCGTAACAAGGAAGTGGAGCAGCAATTTCTTTCCAAACTCGAAGCGCTTCACTCTAATTTTATTCGTCCGGATGGCTCCCAGAACCTGGTACTAAAAGGCGCCGATGTGTTGCGCAACAACTGGTTCTTCCTCTTCGTGGATGCCATGAATGAGATGAAAATTCCGGTGTATGGATTTGAAGCATTAAAGAATTTCCGGTTCAATACCGCCAAGCCTCAAACCCGGATTCAGATCAGCAGTAATACCGATTGGTTTGATGCCAAAGTGGATATTTTATTTGGCGATCTGAAAGTGACGGTGGCGGAAGTAAAGCGTGCACTCGCCAACAAGCAGCAATTTGTACAACTGGATGATGGTTCATTGGGTATTCTTCCTGAAGAATGGATCAAGCGCTATTCACTCCTGTTCAGAATAGGGGAAGGCAAGGCCCAGAACCTGCGATTGTCGAAATACCACATGAGTGTGATCGATGAATTGTACAATGAGCGGAATGAGGAGGAACTTTTTGTACAGCTGGAAGAAAAATACGATCGCCTGCGCGGGTTCAAAAGCATCCGCGAAGTGGATCCGCCTGCGCACCTGGAACCTATTCTGCGCCCTTACCAGGCATTTGGTTTCCAGTGGTTGAATTACCTGAGTGAAGTGAACTGGGGTGGCATACTGGCGGATGATATGGGTTTGGGTAAAACCATCCAGGCCCTGAGTTTCTTACAACATTACCGCGATACGCATCACCGTCTGAAAGCACTGGTTGTTTGTCCGACTACCCTGATGTTCAACTGGGAAAACGAGATCAAAAAATTCACGCCTACCCTGACCTATCATATTCATCATGGCGGAGAGCGTACGCGGAACAAGGCCTTGCTGGAAAACAAGAATGTGATCATCACTACTTATGGCACTTTGCGCAGCGATATCAAAATGCTGGTGGACATGGAGTTCGACGCTGTAGTGCTGGATGAATCCCAGGCAATCAAGAACCCATCCAGCAAGGTGACAAAAGCAGCCTCTCTATTGAGGGCCCGTCATCGGTTGTGCATGAGCGGTACTCCCTTGCAGAATAACACATTTGATATATATGCCCAGATGAACTTCCTGAATCCGGGCATGCTGGGCAGCATGGAATTTTTCCGCCAGGAGTTTGCGATTCCGATTGACAAGTTTGGAGAGCAGGACCGGAAAGACCACCTGCGTAAAATTCTTTTCCCTTTTATCCTGCGCAGAACCAAGGAGCAGGTAGCCAAAGATCTTCCGGAAAAAACCGAAACCATCCTCTGGTGCGAAATGGAAGATGAACAAAGGCGGATTTATGATGCGTACCGGAATGATTTCCGCGATAAGATCCTGGGCACGATTGAGGCCCAGGGCATGCAGAAATCGCAGCTGACCATCCTGCAGGGATTGATGAAACTCCGCCAGATCTGTGATTCGCCGGCAATTTTGAATGAGCAGGCGAAATTTGAGAATCATTCGATCAAGCTGGAAGAGCTGGGTCGCGAGATCACGGAAAACATCAGTAACCACAAGGCCCTGGTCTTCTCTCAGTTCCTGGGTATGCTTGCATTGATCCGGCAGAAACTGAAGGAACTGGATGTGGATTATGAATATTTTGATGGAAGTACCTCAGCAATTGATAGGGAGAAAGCCATCCAGCGTTTCCAGAACGACGACAAATGCCGGATTTTCCTGATTTCTTTAAAAGCGGGCGGTGTGGGTCTGAACCTGACGGCTGCGGATTACGTATATATTGTGGATCCCTGGTGGAATCCGGCTGTGGAGCAACAGGCCATTGACCGGACGCACCGGATTGGTCAGACCAAGAACATATTCGCCTATCGCATGATCTGTAAGGATACCATTGAGGATAAGATACTGCAATTGCAGGAGCGGAAAAGAGTATTGGCGCGTGATCTCATCGCCGACGATGAAGGATTCGTAAAGAATCTGACAAGGGAGGATGTGGAGTATCTGTTCTCATAGGAAGTGAAAAGTGAAAGGTGAAAGGTGAAACAGGGATCAGGCTATTTTTCACCTTTCACTTTTCACCAAAATAAAAGCCCCGCTTTCCGCGGAGCTTTGCTTCGAATATGGGGGATGGGTTAGTAAAAAATTCAGAACCGGCGCGATCTGCGGGCATATCCCGGGCGGTGTTCGATGGGTGATTCACCTTTCAGTAAAACACAAACCAGATATCGGAAAAAATGTAAAATCTGCAGATTGTGGCGATAACTGTCCTTGTTGATCTTAATGGCATGTGTACTGTAGTACATGGCTTTTCTATCCATAGGTCAATTGGTTTTGGGTGATTTATCACAAAAAAACGAATATGTTCCGAATTTATTGCATGTAACCCGGATTCATGTAATATGCAGGCTTTGATTCCTTAATTTAGCGGGCTCCTTATAAACTTATGGCAAAATCAATCTTTAAGAGAAGGTCAGAAACAGGTGCTGAGATGTCTTTCATTGACCACCTGGAAGCACTCCGGTGGCATATCATGAGGGCTTTGATGGCGATCCTCATAGGTGCTATAGTTGTGTTCGTGAAAATGGACTTTTTCTTTGGCGAAGTGGTAATGGGACCAGCTAATAAGGACTTTATTACCTATCGCGTGCTCTGCAAATTCAGTAACTGGGTTGGGTTGGGTGATGCCATGTGTATGGAAGAGATTAATCTCAAACTGATCAGTACCCAGATGAGCAGCCAGTTCATGATGAGCTTTACCATTGCTTTTGTAGGCGGATTTATAGTTGCCTTTCCCTATGTATTCTGGGAGTTCTGGAAATTTATCCGGCCTGCATTGACCGAAAAGGAAGTCAGAAAAACAGGAGGAATGATTTTCTGGGTATCCTTGTTGTTCTTTACCGGCGTGGCCTTTGGTTATTTTCTGATTGCACCCTATACGGTAAACTTTTTCGCTGCTTACACACTGAGCCCGATGATCGCAAACACCTTTACCGTTGCGGATTACATTGACAATATTGTTTCACTGGTGGTAGGGACGGGTGTTGTTTTCCAATTACCGCTGGCTGTTTATTTCCTGGCTAAAATCGGTTTGGTTACTGCCCAGTTCCTGCGGACCTATCGTAAATTTGCAGTAGTGATCATTCTCGTATTGGCAGCAGTTATCACTCCTCCGGATGTATTAAGCCAGCTCATCGTAACGGTTCCTTTGTGGTTCCTGTATGAAATAAGTATTGGAATCGCAGCAAGGGTGAATAAAAAGGATGAGTTTTTTGTGAAGCCTACAGATGAGTGGAGCTGAGGCATGGAACAGGAGACAAAGGAGAAAGGAGACAAAGGAGGAAGGGAAGAATGGAGGAGGGAGGAATGGAAGA
>JAGKTB010000088.1:0-3083 GCA_018993145.1 Flavihumibacter sp. | reverse complement strand
CCGACTTCATGAAACATCCCGTTTACAGCATGTGCATCTTCCCTGGTATATAAGGGTTTCAGGTATGGCTGACCGGCAGCAGCTCTTTTTTTGTTGATGTATTTTACATCATCTTCCTGGATTTCTGCAGAGTCTTCCAATAAAATTCCAGCCAATGCACGAGTGGCAGGAGTACAATAGATTTTACCTTTAAAACCATCGCTGGCAAGTTTGGGCAGGAGTCCGCTATGATCTATATGTGCATGGGAAAGAATTACGAGATCCACTTCTGAAGGTTCAAAACCCCAGTGCCGGTTCAGGGAGTCAGTTTCTTTGCCCATTCCCTGGAACATTCCACAGTCCAGCAAGATTTTACGACCATTCTTTAAGGTAAGCAGGTGTTTGGAGCCTGTAACAGTACGGGCTGCACCGTGGAAAGCAATCTTCATGTTTTTTTAGTTTTAAAAGACCAGGTAATATAAAATTCCGCCACGAGTTCTCCGGATTGGGTTACTCCTCTTGACAGGATCCGAATTATTTGTGCTTCACCGGTAGTAACTGCCAGATTTACCGCTTCAGCAATTTCTCTGCCTTGTGCGCAGGTGAAAATGGTGATCCCGGTTGCCTTTTTATGATAGGCGGCTTCGAGTCCGGTTACCAGCATGGAAACCGCTGGCTGTCTTTTCCAGGTTTGGGACATCGCCAACAGACCTGTACTCATTTCAGCGGCCATTGCAAGGCAGGCAAAATAGGTGGAGCGGAAAGGATTTTGACTGAACCATTTAAAAGGAACCGAAACATCGCAACGTTCATCCGATGCAGACACCACCCGAACACCGGCAAAAAAAGCACTGGGTAATTTCATGAGCATGAACAACCGAAACCGGAAGGAACTATTCACCAATTGCAGGAAAGAATTCGAATCATGCATGTTGCAGATGGATTGTAACTAAATATACCAAATCCGGCTGAAATAAAAAGGCCGCGTCTTAAGACGCGGCACAACAACACAACCGGACCGTATTACTGAACAATAAAAGGACCAACAATGGCCAATACCTGTTCTTTGGTCAGGCCTTCATCAAAAGCCTCCGTAGCAGCCGAGGCAGAGATCATTGCACCATTGATGTTAACAATATTAATGCCGGCCTGTGTGCTCATTTCTTCTCCATCATAACTAGCTTGCACAACCGAACCTATACCAGATTCTTTTCCCGTGATCCAGGGCTTCACATCTCCAAACCCATTTGCTTTGCGCATGGTCCGGATATGTGCGGCATGGCGGGCTTCTACTGAATGAATATTAAGTGCTGCAGTGAGCAAGTCGCCGCCGCCTGTTATTTCTGCAGCTCTTCCTTTGTAAGCGCGTACACCTGTATCTTCAAAGGTTTGGGCAACTGCCAGGAAGGTTGCGTAATCGGAAAACACATTGGCAAAAGTTCCTCCGGCAGTGAAATCAAAGGTTGGTTTGGAAACCGGTGTTCCACCGGAAGCAGTGATTGCAGTCTTCAAAAATTCCACATGTGCAGCTTCATGATCACCAATTGTTTTGATTGCTGCAGCCGGGGCACCAGCAGGCACCAGGGCTGTTCCTTTTGCAATACCCATCGCATAGAATTCTGCTTCCAGGTATTCCAGCGTTAATGCATAATTCAATACATCCAGTACCACATTTTGGGAGGGACCTGATTGTGCATAGGCTTTTTTGAATATGGACCCGATAAAAAAAGGCAACGCGGCCAGGCCAATTTTAGCACCGATTCCTGCAAAAGATTTCATGGCAGTACGGCGATCACTCAGTCTTTCCGGCATTTCCGGATCCACTTTTTTAATTTCATTTATGATGTGTTGGAATTCCATAACATTCTTTTTTTGTGGTGTTAACGGGGAAGATTAGACGCGTTGATTTTTGTTTTGATAAAGCCTGCAGCCACCGCCAGTACATCTGCGGGCATGCGGCTGGTATCCAGGCCATTCATATCCACAACTGTATTGTCGGCAAAACTTCCATTGCTGATCAGGTCTCTGATATACGCTGCATGCCGGGCTTCTACTGACACGATTTTGCCAGCCAGTGTCAGATAATCCGGGGTAACAATTAATTTACCGGCACCATTGTATGCGGAAACCCCTAAGTCTTCAAATGCTTTAGCGGTAGCCAGCACACTGGCTCTGCTGCTGAAATCAACGGCACTGAAATCAAATTCCAGGTTGGAGATAGCTGCACCTGCCAGCGCGGATTTGAAGAACTCCCGATGCGCGATTTCATGATCGCGGATATCGGTAAGCAAGGCCTTTTCAGATGCTGAAATTCCATTGTAGGGCGACTGTGCAACTCTTGTATAAAAAGCAGCTTCAAGTTGTTCGAGCGCATAGGCGTAGTTGAGGATGCCTACATCCCCGCTGCCAAGGTCTACCCCATTATTCATCATGTTGTCATCATCATTCTTGCTACAGGAAGAAGCAAGCACCATCATACTGGTAGCTGCTCCTGCCATACCAAGAAAGGCGCGCCTTGACAAGGCCTCAGAAGATTTTTGGATCATACATTTCGATTTTCTGGTTAAAGGATATACCATTTACGAGAAACCGAAATGTCTGGATTGGCTGAAGTTTAAATTATTTGATTGCGTAGTAAATCATCAAACGTATCGCGCCGGCGGATAAGTCTTGATTCTCCATCCAACACCATCACTTCCGCAGGTTTCAGGCGGCTGTTAAAGTTGGAAGACATCTCAAAACCGTAGGCGCCTGCGTTGTAGAAAACCAGGAAATCGCCTTCACGCACTTCATTCAGAGTGCGATCCCAGGCAAACGTATCGGTTTCACAGATATTACCCACAACAGTGTAAATACGATCACTGCCTTTGGGGTTTGAAATATTACGTATTCTATGATAGGCGTCGTAGAACATAGGGCGGATCAGGTGATTGAAGCCACTGTTTACACCTACAAAAACTGTTGCCGTAGTTTGTTTGATAACGTTGGCTTTTACAATGAAATAGCCACTTTCACTCACGAGAAATTTTCCGGGTTCAAACCAAACCTGCAGGTCTTTTCCTGTTTCCTGCTGGTAGGCAGTAAATGCTTCTGCCACTTTTTCT
>JAGKTB010000087.1:0-5004 GCA_018993145.1 Flavihumibacter sp. | reverse complement strand
CCATCATCCAGTTGTACTCCTTATAGGCGGTATACCATTCCCGGATCGTAAACTCAGGATTATGGGTGCGATCCATTCCCTCGTTTCGGAAGTTCCGGCTGAACTCATACACCCAGTCGAACCCGCCAACGATGCAACGCTTGAGGTATAATTCATTGGCAATACGCAGATAAAAAGGAACATCCAACGCATTGTGATGTGTGATAAAGGGGCGTGCCGCTGCACCACCGGGAATCGCCTGCAATACCGGGGTATCCACTTCCAGTGCTCCACGATCATTCAGAAAATCGCGGATGGTATTGATCATCTTGCTGCGCTTCACAAACGTATCACGCACTTGCGGATTGATCACCAGGTCGGCATAGCGCTGGCGATATTTGAACTCCGGATCGGTCACTTCGTCAAATGTTTGGCCATCTGCCTCTTTCACTACCGGCAGTGGTTTCAGCGATTTGGTCAGCATGGTGAGTTCTGTCACATGTACGGATGTTTCACCGGTTTTGGTTGTGAAAACAAATCCTTTCACCCCGAAAATATCTCCAAGGTCGGTAAGGTGTTTCCAAACCTTATCGTAAAGAGATTTGTCCTCACCCGGACAAATATCATCACGTCTTACATAAATCTGGATCCGACCGGTACTGTCCTGCAGTACGGCAAAACTTGCTTTACCCATATCGCGCACACTCATGATGCGGCCGGCCAGGCATACTTCGGCGAAATCGGCTTTATTCTCTTCGCCTTTATAATGACTTTTAATATATGCGGCGTTAGTATTGACAGGGTAAAGGGGCGCAGGATAGGGGTCAATACCCAGTTCCTGCAACTGGTTCAATTTCTCTCTCCGGATCAGTTCTTGTTCAGATAAATGCATGCTGCCAAAATTTGAAGCGCAAAAATAACGCATCCACTGCAAAGCCAGACATTACAATTCTTTAATACATGGTTTACATGGGGGTAATATCCATTGGGCAATTTTGATAAACATCCCAATATGGAAAGACGTCCCCTTGATGTAGCCATCCTATCCGATCTCCACCTGGGTACCTATGGAGCCAAAGCCAAGGAAGTGCTGAACTATCTCAAGAGCATCGCACCTCAAATGCTGATCCTTAATGGGGATATCATTGATGCCTGGCAGTTCAGCAAACATTATTTCCCGGCAAGTCATATGGCAGTGGTGAAAGAAATTCTCTGTATGCTGGCGAAAGGCACGAGGGTTATCTATATCACCGGCAACCACGATGAGATCATGCGACGCTATTCCGGAATTGAACTGGGCAATTTTCAGCTCACCGATAAACTAGTGGTGGAAATCAATTCCAAAATGACCTGGATCTTTCATGGTGATGTATTTGACAATACTACCCGGGGTTCTGCGAAATTTTGGGCTAAACTGGGTAGCAATGGATATGGTGTTCTGATGTTGCTGAACCGGGGAATTAATTCAGTGATGAAAGTATTGGGTCGCGAACGGGTGAGTTTATCCAAATCCATCATGGCCGGTGTGAACAAAGCGGTGATCCGTATCAATGATTTTGAAATGACTGCGGCCGAGATCGCCATCGAAAAGAAATATGATTATGTCATCTGCGGACATATCCATCAACCGCAGAAACGCCTGGTGGAAACGGAAGCAGGGAAAGTGATGTATCTGAACAGCGGTGATTGGGTGGAGCATATGACATCGCTTGAATTTTACCAGAACGACTGGCATATCTACAACTACGATGAAAAACAATTTGCCAACAGTAAACTGGAAATTGAAAAAACAGAACTCAATGTCGTGACCGATGAAGTGAATTTTTATGTGCAATCGCTGGCGATATAAACCCTAAAAAACAAACACAGATGAAAATTTTTTATGCAGTACAGGCAACAGGAAACGGACATATCAGCCGGGCTGTGCAGTTATTGCCTTATCTGCAACGCTATGGAAAAGTGGATTTGTTCCTGAGCGGAGCCAATGCCCAACTGCAGAATGAGTTGCCGGTTCGGTACAGGAGCAAGGGACTGAGTCTTTTTTACAATACGAACGGGGGCTTACAATACAATCGAATTGCTTCCCAATTAAATCCACTTCGGTTATGGAAAGAAGTTAGAGACTTGCCGGTTGAAAACTACGATGTAGTGATCAACGATTTTGAATCTATTACGGCGATGGCATGCCTGTATAAAAAGGTTCCCTCCGTGAATCTTGGACACCAGGCGGCTTTTCAGTCAGATCGGGTACCGCGACCGGCAAAGCAGGATTTCTTCGGAGAGTGGGTTTTAAAAAATTATGCAAGAGCTTCGCAGCATATCGGGCTGCACTTCAAAAAGTACGACGACTTTATTTTTGAACCCGTAATTAAAAAGGATATTTTACAGGCATGTCCCCGGAATATGGGACATATCACCGTATATCTTTCTGCCTACAGCGATCAATCACTGATCCCGGTTTTTCAGCAACTCAGCGCCTTTAAGTTTGAAGTCTTCTCCAGGCAGGTAAGTCGCCCGGAAGAGCATAAAAACGTAAAGCTACTGCCGGTAAATCAGCGCCTCTTTAATGAAAGCATGATCAATTCTTTTGGAGTAATTACAGGTGCCGGATTTGAAACACCTGCGGAAGTATTACACATGGGTAAGAAACTGATGGTGATTCCTATACAAGGACAATATGAGCAGTTTTGTAATGCGGCTGCACTTGAAACATTTGGTATTCCAGTGCTGAAGAAAATTGATATCGGTTTCAGTTCCCAGTTTTTGAAATGGATTGGTACAGAACAGAGAAATGAGCTGCAATACAGTAATAATATCCCGGAAATTCTCGGTTACCTGATGGACAATTATCCATCAAAAGGTGTTTCACTGGAATTACTGTACCCGGATTTGATGATCGGCTAATTCAGTGCCAGCAATACCTGCCAGGCTTCCGCAACTTTTTGCTGATCCAGTAATTCTTTGGCATAGCGATGCAGCTCCTGTTCCATTTCATCGGGAGTAACCGAGTAATATTGAAAAATATTTTTCAGGCGCTCATCGTGGAAGGAAGGATCCACATCCGGAATGGCCCTTACGTTGGCCAGTTGCCCGAGATTATTGCCCGTTAAAATGCTGCTCTTGCGGATGGGGGCCGGCAGTGCATCCACCCCGATTCCCAGTTCCGTATTGGGTTTCTCTACTTCGAATAAATTGGAAGCATCCACCTTGCAATACCAGTTGCCCCCCAGGCGGGCAGTAAGTTCCAGTTTGCGCTGATCGATCATGGTGCCTGCCTCGTTCAGGATACTATCGGACACGTGCATACTAAGTACTTCACAAATGACCAAACAACCCGCTCCTCCTTCTGTTCCCAGCTCTTTTGTTTCAAGCACTTTGCATTCCAGTTGTACTTTACTCTCCTTCACACGCGGAGGTTTCACCAGGCTGGAGGGTGCAGGTGTAAAACCTGCCTTGATGAATTCGTTGGTTCCTTTCGGGTATTCACAACTTGCGAGCGACATCTGTTGTACCATGTCGTAGTCCACAATATTGATCACGACTTCCGGAACCTCCAAAACATTTTGCAGTGTGTGCTTGGTAGTATTATCGCGCACCCGCCTGGATGGGGAAAAAACCAGGATTGGCGGGTTGGATGAAAACATATTAAAAAAAGAAAACGGGCTCAGGTTTACTTCTCCATGAGCGCTGATGGTAGAGGCAAAACAGATGGGCCTGGGTCCGATTGCATGTTGGAGCCACTGTTGTTTTTGTGGGGCTGTGAGTGTGTTGAAATCAATCTGCATGGCCGGATTTTTTTCTTGCCAGAATAGAATAATCAGTGGGTTCTGCTACAATGGTATTGCTCAATACTCCAAGCTGGTCGATCGTTAGCTCCACTTTATCACCATCGTTCAGCCACTGTGCTACATAATTAGGATCATTCAGTTTTCCTGTTCCGTTTAATTCAAGGAAACAACCGGTTCCAACGGTGCCACTGCCGATCACATCACCAGGATGTAAGGTCACTCCATAGGAACAACGTTCTATGATTTCAGCGAAGGTCCAGTCCATATCACCGAGGTTTCCATCGCTCACCTGTATGCCATTCACGTGACATTGCATGCGCAGGTTCCAGTTCTTGCCGGTATGACCGGGTTTTGGCGCAATTTCAAAATGCTCCAGTTCGTCGAGTGTTACCAGCCAGGGACCGATCACCGTAGAAAAATCTTTTCCTTTTGCAGGCCCCAGGTTAAGCAGCATTTCTTCCATTTGCAGACGACGCGCACTCATATCATTCATGATCATAAGTCCGCCTATGTATTGGTCTGCTTCCTCTGCTTTGATGTTTCTTCCTGCTTTGCAAACAACGATGGCAGCTTCCAGTTCAAAGTCCAGTTGTTCAAAATGATCGGGCATACAAACAATGTCACCAGGGCCCTGGATGCTGGTATGATTGGTGAAATAAAAGATAGGATATTGATCGAATTCAGGAATCATGGGTACGTTTCGGTTCCGGCGTGCGGAAGCAACATGCTGGCGAAATGCATAGCCATCGCGGCAGCTGGTTGGGAAGGGAACCGGTGCCAGGAGATAAGCTGCATCATAGGGAATGCCTCTTTCTTTGGGGATTCGTCCCATCTTGACCATCTCCTCACCCTTCAATGCCAGGGGATATGAGTCCTCCCAATATTGCAGGAACATACCCATTGAGCCGGGCAGATCTGGGTGGAGGGTTTCCATCGCGTAAATGTATCCGTCAACATAAATACCCAACTGATCGTGTCCCTCCACTAAATAGGAAACCAATTTCATGTGTACTGTTTTAGCAAGCTTAGAAAGGGTCAAAAATAACAGGAATAATTATCTTCCTGTTTAATCAAGTCTTGATTTACCATGAATCTGTTCAAATTCCGGATTGGAATGATCGGGTTATTGAGTTTGCTGAGTGTTCAAATAAAAGCCCAGCAACGATTGCACGATGTGGCACTGGAGCAACGCATCCGGGCAGCTGCCAGTCCGGCTTTGAAGAATGTATTAGATCAT
>JAGKTB010000453.1:0-3213 GCA_018993145.1 Flavihumibacter sp. | reverse complement strand
TTTTCAGCCCGAACCTGGTTGATCAGTCCTTCTTCTACATCAGAAAGCGAAACCGATGCTTTTTTCTTCTGTTGTTCCAGGAAGCTCAGGCATTCATTGGTTGCCACCCGGTATAGCCAGGTATAAAGTTTGGAATCTTCCCGGAAATTATCGAGGCCGTTCCATACCCGGATAAATACATTCTGTAGCACATCGTTCGCATCTTCATGGTTCACGACCATCCGACGGATGTGCCAATATAGCCGTTCCTGGTATTTCCTGACAATAGAAGTGTAAGCACGCTCCTTTGTTTCAGGCTGTCTGAACTGGGCCAGTAATTCTAGATCGTCTGTTTCCATAGTTGAACCGGTCGGGTGGCTCCGTTAAGTTTATTTTCGGGAAATTACTTTTTTGGCGGCTTCCACGATATTATCGGGACTGAGTCCGTATTTTTCGAGCAATTGGGCAGGTGTTCCACTTTCACCGAAACTGTCCTGGGTACCAACCATTTCGATGGGAACAGGATGGTGTTTTGTGGTAACCCGGGCAATACTTTCACCTAAACCGCCTAAAACATTGTGTTCTTCTGCTGTAACGGCACAACCCGTTTTCCGGATAGAGGCCAATATCGCTTCTTCATCAAGTGGTTTGATCGTATGAATGTTTACGATCTCCACACTTAGGCCTTCTGCCTCCAGTTGTTTACCCGCTTCGATTGCATTCCAGACCATATGTCCGCATGCGAATATGCTGACATCCGTTCCCTTGCTGAAAAATTGAGCTTTGCCGATTTCAAAAGGTAGCCCTTCGGTGAAAATTGGCCAAACCGGGCGACCAAACCGCAGGTAAACAGGTCCTTCATATGTCGCAATAGCCAGGGTGGCCTGACGTGTTTGCTCATAATCGCAGGGCACGATGACCGTCATACCCGGAAGCATTTTCATCATGCCGATATCTTCCAGAATCTGATGGGTAGCGCCATCTTCACCAAGGGTAAGGCCTGCATGGGAGGCGCAGATCTTCACATTCTTTCCGGAATAAGCCACAGATTGCCGGATCTGGTCATAGACCCGGCCGGTAGAAAAGTTGGCGAAGGTGGTGGTATAAGGAATCTTGCCGCCAATAGTTAAGCCAGCTGCTATTCCAATCATATTGGCTTCGGCAATCCCGCATTGGATAAATCTGTCAGGATTTTCCTTGATAAAGGTTCCCAGTTTCAGTGAGCCAGCCAGGTCGGCGGTAAGGGCTACCACATTTGGATTGGTCCTGCCGAGTTCCGTAATGCCATCGCCAAAGCCGCTGCGGGTATCTTTTTTCCCGGTCACCTGGATTTCCTTCAACATACGCTAACTGTTATTTTGCTAAGATACTTAATTCAAATTGGCCTGTTGTACCTGGAAAAGATTCTCATCTTCCTTCAGTTTTTTCTCCCATCTCCAGGCTGTATCCATCATGTCTTCCAGGTTGTATTTCAGTTCCCATTCCAGTTCATTCACCGCATGTTCGTTGTTGGCATAAATTGCGATAACATCACCCGGACGGCGGGGTCCGATTGAATAATTAAGTGCCTGTCCGCTTACTTTTTCAAAAGCACGGATGGCTTCCAGTACGGTAACCCCGTTTCCCGTACCGAGATTAAACACTTCACAGGTTTTTTTTCCTTTTCCTTTTATCAGGTATTGGAGAGAGAGCGTATGTGCATGGGCGATATCCGAAACATGGATGAAGTCGCGAAGGCAAGATCCATCTCTTGTATCGTAATCGTTTCCAAAAACAGTCAGTTGTGGTATTTTACCGATAGCCGTCTGGGTGATTGCGGGCACCAGGTTAGCCGGCCGGCCAATTGGTAATTCGCCGATCTGAATACTGGGATGCGCACCCACCGGATTGAAATAACGAAGCAGGATACATTGGGTCTGATTCACTTTCGCAAATTCACTGATAATTTGTTCTCCCATTTGCTTGGTATAACCATAGGGTGATTCGGCCGGTTTAGGAGGTGTGCTCTCTGTAACGGGAATTTCATCAGGGTTGCCATAAACTGTACAGGAAGAAGAAAATACGAAATAAGGAACTTTGAATTCCTGCACACATTTCAGCAGATTCAGGAGGCTGACCAGGTTGTTCTCAAAATAGAGTAGGGGCTGCTCCACGGATTCACCAACCGCTTTGTAGGCTGCAAAATGGATGATACCGGTGATATCGCTGTTCTCTGCGAAGATGGCATACGTATCATCGAAATTGCAGAGGTCTACTTTGTAATTTTTTATTTTTTTACCGGTTATTTTTTCTACTCCTTCAAGAATACGTGGCGTAGAACGGGAGTTGTTATCGACAGAAATAACTTCAAATCCGTTTTCAACCAAATCAACCACGGTATGTGAACCGATATAACCACATCCACCGGTAACCAGAATCTTGCTCATGGGATTATTTTAGGTTAATGATATATGTTATAGTGTCAACCTTCTTTAAGAACGGTCATCAGGTATTGTCCATACCCGCTCTTCAACAAAGGTTGTGCAATTTTTTCAAGTTGTTCGTTGTTAATAAATCCTTTTCTCCAGGCTATCTCTTCAATACAGGCTACTTTAATGCCCTGTCTTTGTTCAATCACCTGCACAAATTGTGCAGCCTGCATCAGCGAATCAAAAGTTCCGGTATCCAGCCATGCAGTGCCGCGATCCATAATGGAAACTTTGAGCTTGCCTCTTTTCAGGTATTCTATGTTCACATCCGTTATTTCATATTCTCCCCTCGGACTTGGTTGCAGGTTGGCGGCAATTTCAATCACGGCATTATCATAAAAATACAAACCAGGTACGGCGTAATTACTTTTTGGACGGGCAGGCTTTTCTTCAATGGAAATCACCTGGTTGTTTTTATCAAATTCTACCACGCCATACCGCTCAGGGTCGCTTACACGATAGGCATATACTATTCCACCTTCGGGATTTGTATTATGTGCAAGTTGTGTTCCAAGGCCTGTACCATAAAAAATATTATCACCGAGTACAAGTGCAACTTTATCTTTTCCAATAAAAGGCGCCCCTATTACAAAAGCCTGTGCCAGTCCGTTAGGAGTAGGTTGTTCAGCATAGCTGATGTCAAGTCCGAGTTCATTTCCAGTACCCAATAGTTTTTTGAAAAGTGGTAAATCGTGCGGTGTTGAAATAATCAATATTTCCCTGATTCCGGCCAGCATCAGCGTGGAAAGTGGGTAATATATCATTG
>JAGKTB010000086.1:0-10711 GCA_018993145.1 Flavihumibacter sp. | reverse complement strand
TTCGGGTTACCATATCCGGGAGGCCGGTTCAACAGCAGTGCAGGAGATCGCATTTACGCTAGCTAACGGGAAGGCTTATGTGAAAGCAGCACTTGAGCGCGGACTTGACATCAATGTATTCGGCAAACGTCTCTCCTTCTTTTTCAACGCGCACAATAACCTCTTTGAAGAAGTGGCGAAATTCCGCGCTGCCCGTCGCATGTGGGCGACTATCATGAAGGAACTGGGAGCTACGGATCCTAAGGCCATGATGCTGCGTTTCCATACCCAAACAGGTGGCAGTACCCTTACTGCGCAACAACCCCAGAACAATATCAGTCGGGTTACCATTCAAACCCTGGCGGCTGTACTGGGAGGAACACAGTCCTTACACACTAACGGGTATGATGAGGCGCTTTCTCTGCCAACTGAAGAAGCAGCTCGTATAGCATTGAGAACCCAGCAAATCGTTGCCTTTGAAAGTGGGGTAGCAGATACGGTGGATCCCCTGGCAGGCTCCTATTTTGTAGAAGCGCTCACTTCTCAACTTGAGCAGGAAGCGCTGGCTTTAATGGCAAAGATAGATGCCATGGGCGGCAGTGTATCTGCCATTGAACAAGGCTTCATGCAGGATGAGATCGCGCGCAGTGCTTATGAATACCAGAAAGGGATCGAAAGCGGTGAGAAAATTATTGTGGGTGTCAATAAATTCCAGATTGATACCGAAGCCTCCATTCCTATATTCAAAGTGGATGACAGCATACGGCAGGTACAGATTGAAAAACTGAATGCCTTAAAGAATAACCGCAATCCGGCAATGGTTGAACAGGTACTGCAAAATCTGAACGACAAAGCGGCTTCCGGTGAAAACCTGATGCCTGCAGTAATTGAGGCCGTAGAACAAAAATGCACGTTGGGAGAAATTGCAGATGAACTCAGGGGCGTATTCGGAGAACATCGCTAGCTGATTTTTCTTAACTTACTGACCAACTTAATCCACACATCATGGTTCGATTTCTTACCCTTCTGCTCGCAGCTTCCAGCTTCTGCCTGACAGCCGGGGCACAAAGCAACCTGGATGCAACCATCCAGGCGAAAGCCAAACAGGTACTACCCAAAGTGATTGAATGGCGGCGGCATATCCACCAATACCCCGAGCTGAGCAATCGCGAATTCAAAACAATGGAATACATCGCGAATCACCTGCGTTCCCTTGGAATTGAAGTACAGGATAAAGTAGCAAAAACAGGAGTAGTGGGACTCTTAAAAGGAGGCAAACCCGGCCCTGTGATTGCCCTGCGCGCAGACATGGATGCCCTGCCTGTGGAAGAAAGAGTGGACCTGCCCTTTAAATCAACCCAGAAAGCAGATTATCTTGGGCAGGAAGTATCGGTTATGCATGCCTGTGGGCATGACAGCCATGTGGCCATCCTGATGGGTACGGCAGAGGTATTGGCTGCCATGAAAAAAGACATTGCAGGAACTGTGAAGTTCATTTTTCAGCCTGCAGAAGAAGGTCCGCCCGGTGAGGAAGAAGGCGGCGCACCATTAATGGTGAAAGAAGGTGTGATGGACAATCCCAAAGTAGATGCGATTTTCGGTTTGCATATTTCATCCAATACAGAAAGTGGCAGTATCAGATACAAGCCAGGGCCGTTTATGGCATCCTCCGACTGGTTCACCATCAAAGTGAAAGGCAAACAGGCACATGGTTCTGCTCCCTGGGGCAGCATTGATCCGATTGTTGTGGGAACTCAAATCATAGCAGGATTGCAGACAATTGTGAGTCGCCAGGAAAATATTGTCAAAGCACCGGTGGTGATTACCGTAGGTAAATTCCATAGCGGCGTACGCAGCAATATCATTCCCGAGGAAGCAATACTAGAAGGCACCATTCGTACGCTGGATGCCGAAATGCAGCGCGATGTGCATGCACGCATCAAAAAAACTGCTGAAAAGATTGCAGAAGCCAGTGGTGCAACTGTGGAAGTAGATATTGACACCAAAACCCTGGTTACCGATAATGATTCCAGCCTGACAGCCATGATGGCACCATCACTTCAGAAAGCAGCGGGAAAGGATAAAGTGCAAACACAATCCTGGACTACCGGCGCTGAAGATTTCTCCTTCTTTGGTGAGAAAGCCCCTGCCCTGTTTTTCAATTTGGGAGGCATGCCGGTTGGTACCAATCCTGCTAAAGCACCGGGCCATCATACACCGGATTTCTTCATTGATGACAGTCAACTGGATGTAGGTGTAAAAGCTTTCTGCCACCTGGTATTTGATTATGCCAATCTCCAGGCGAAACAGAAACAGGCACCAGCAAAAAAAGGGTTTTAACCCTTTTTCTGCTCTTTCGCCCAGGCATCTTTCAATGTTACCGTGCGGTTGAAGACCAGTTTTTCTTCACTGGTATCTTTATCCAGGCAGAAATAACCTTTACGCAGGAACTGGTAACGCTCGTCAAAACTGGATTTGAGCAAAGCAGGCTCTGCATAAACGTGATCGATCACCTGTAATGAATCGGGGTTGATATAGGATTTGAAATCGCCTTCTTCACTGGAAGGATCTTCCACTCTGAACAGCCGATCATATAATCTTACTTCTGCAGATACCGCGTGTTTGGCACTTACCCAATGCAGGGTGCCTTTTACATTAATACCGGATGTATCGGAGCCACTCTTACTCTCAGGGATATACGAACAATGCAGTTCGGTAATAGTTCCTGCATCATTTTTCACTACTTCATCGCAACGGATGATGTAGGCACTTTTAAGGCGCACCATTTGTCCGGGTGCGAGTCTGAAGAACTTCTTTGGTGGTACTTCCATAAAGTCTTCGCGTTCGATATACAATTCCCTGCAGAATGGGATATCCCTGTGTGTAATTGTTTCCGCTTCCGGATTGTCTTCACTTTGCAGCAATTCCTCCTGCCCTTCGGGATAATTCGTAAGGATCACTTTTAACGGATCAAAAACCACCATGCGGCGCAGTGCACTTTTATTCAGGTCTTCCCGTACACAAAATTCCAGGAGGGATACATCAATCATATTCTCCCGTTTTGCAATACCGATGCGGTCGCAGAAATCGCGGATACTGAAAGGAGTATAACCTCTTCTGCGCAAACCGGAAATAGTAGGCATACGCGGGTCATCCCAACCCGTAACATGTTTTTCATTTACGAGTTGCAGCAATTTTCGTTTACTCGTAACCGTGTAGTTCAGGTTACGACGGGCAAATTCATATTGATGGGAAGGATAAATCTCCAGTTTTTCTATACACCAGTCATACAGTTCACGGTGTGGTACAAATTCCATGGTACACAGAGAGTGTGTTACTTCCTCTATGGAATCCGATTGACCATGCGCAAAATCATACATCGGATAAATACACCAGGCATCACCTGTACGGTGGTGATGAGCATGTTTAATCCGATAAAGCACCGGATCGCGCATGATCATGTTGGGATGTGCCATATCGATTTTTGCCCTCAGCGTGCGACTCCCATCCGGAAATTCACCAGCTTTCATACGGGCGAATAAATCCAGGTTTTCTTCTACAGACCGATCCCGATAAGGGCTATTCACGCCAGGCTGGGTGGTAGTACCTTTCATGGCAGCGATCTCTTCAGAAGTAGAATCATCTACATAGGCCAATCCCTTGTTAATGAGTTTTATTGCAAATGTGTAGAGCTGATCAAAATAATCAGACGCATAGAGTTCATTTTTCCAGGTAAAACCCAGCCATTTGATATCCTCTTTGATGCTTTCCACATATTCCGTGTCTTCAGTAACCGGATTGGTATCATCAAACCGGAGATTGGTATAACCTGGGTACTTCAGGGTGAGACCGAAATTCAGGCAGATGCTGGAAGCATGCCCGATATGAAGATACCCATTAGGTTCAGGGGGAAAACGTGTGATGATGGAATTGTATTTTCCGGCAGCTAAATCTGCTTCAATGATCTCTTCAATAAAATTGAGGCCTTTCTCTTCTTCTTTCTTGATGTCGCTCATACGTAATGATTCCTTTGGAAGGGCGAATTTACGGCCTTTTCGCGGAGGATAAAATCCTTAGTTGCGGGCACCAAAAAGCAGACTGCCGATTCGAACCAGGGTGGAGCCTTCTTCCAGCGCGATAGTATAGTCGCCACTCATTCCAAAGCTCAGTATTTTACTATTGCTATCAGAAAGGATCGCCGGCAGGTATTGGTTAGCCCACCCTGTTAATTGCCTGAATTCCTGGCGGATTTGCGCCTCGTTTTCGGTAAAGGAAGCCATTCCCATCAACCCACGAATTTGAACCCCTTCAAACGCCTCCGGACTAGCGGAAACGGATGCCACCAGTTCCTGTAACTCTGCCTCATCCAGACCAAATTTGGTTTCTTCCTGCGCGATGTGAACCTGGAGCAGGCAATTCACGCGCCGGTTGAGCTTTACTGCCTGCTTACTGATTTCCTTTAGGAGTTTGAGACTGTCCACCCCATGGATGAGGTATACAAAGGGAACAATGTATTTCACCTTGTTGGATTGCAGGTGTCCGATAAAATGCCAGCGAATATCTTCCGGTAACTGTGCCTGTTTATCAACCAGTTCCTGCACATAATTTTCTCCAAAATCACGCTGCCCCGCATCGTACAAAGCTTTGATATCCGACACCGGTTTGATCTTGCTCACCGCCACAAGCAACGCATTTGCAGCAGCACATTCTTTTTGAATTTTCTGGTATTGAGTAAGGTTGACAGACATGGTGCGAAGGTACGGAAAGGTGAAAAGTGAAAGGTGAAAAGTCAAAGATTGTGAAAGGTGAAAAGTCAAAGGTGAAATAAAGACGAATTCTTTTTTTTACGTTTCACCATTGACCTTTGACCATCTTTCACCTTTGACTTTTCACCTTTCACCAATAAAAAAGCGCCCTTCTTTCGAAGTGGCGCTCAAGCAAGCAAAACCAAACCTATTTTAGAACGGAGCGACCAATTACAATGCGTTGTACTTCGGATGTACCCTCATAGATCTGGGTAATCTTGGCGTCGCGCATCAATCGCTCAACGTGATATTCCTTAACATATCCATAGCCACCATGTACCTGTACAGCTTCCGTGCTGATCCACATAGCTGCTTCGGAGGCATATACTTTGGCCATTGAACTACTTGTCGTATAGTCGATACCGTTATCCTTTTCCCAGGCAGCTTTCAGACATAATAGACGGGCCGCTTCTACTTTGGTAGCCATATCCGCCAGTTTGAACTGAATAGCCTGGTGGTGCATGATCTCCTTACCAAATGCTTTCCGCTGTTTGGCATACGCAACAGACAATTCATATGCACCACTTGCGATTCCAAGGGCCTGGGCGGCAATTCCAATTCGACCACCCGCAAGGGTTTTCATGGCAAATTTAAATCCAAATCCATCCGCACCAATCCGGTTTTCCTTTGGCACTTTTACATCCGAAAAAGAGATACTGTGTGTGTCACTGCCGCGGATCCCCATTTTATTTTCTTTGGCACCAACACTTACGCCGGGCCAGTTTTTTTCAACGATGAAGGCATTAATGCCGGAAGAACCTTTGGCAACATCTGTTTGCGCAATCACGAGGTAAACAGAGGCAGATGATCCATTGGTGATCCAGTTTTTAGTACCATTCAACAGGTAGTAATCACCTTTGTCTTCTGCAGTGGTACGCTGTGAAGTGGCATCACTTCCTGCTTCCGGTTCACTTAACAAAAAGGCCCCGATATACAAGTCGCCGTCCTTTTTTCCCTGAGCCAATGGGGTCAGGTATTTTTGCTTTTGTTCTTCTGTTCCAAAAGTTTCCAATCCCCAGCATACCAGGCTGTTGTTTACGCTCATACAAACACTCACACTTGCATCCACTTTACTGATCTCTTCCATTGCCAGCACATAACTGATGGTATCCATTCCGGCACCGCCGTAGGCTGGATCAACCATCATTCCCATGAAACCAAGCTCTGCCAATTGCAGAATCTGCTCTTTGGGAAACTGTTGTTTTTCGTCGCGCTCAATCACACCCGGCAAACATTGTTGCTGTGCAAAATCCCGGGCCGCTTTTTGAATCATCAATTGTTCTTCTGTCAACTGAAACTGCATCGGATACGCTTAAAGTGAAGCAAAAATAACCGAAAAACCTGTTCAACTAACGATTGTTAGCTATTTTTTGTAAAAAAATTGGTTCGTTTTGCAACTATTTAATTGTCAACTACTTAATGCCCTAATTTGACAGGATATAGTAGCTTTGAAAAATGGCTACCACACTTGACAGCAACTATTGGAACAATCGTTACCGCAATGCGGAAACCGGTTGGGACATTGGTTATGCATCCCCTCCCCTGACGAATTATTTTGATCAGCTAACGGATAAGAATAAACGAATCTTAATTCCGGGTTGTGGTAATGCTTATGAAGTAGCTTACTTATTGGAGAAAGGATTTCAGCATATTACTGTCATTGATATTGCGCCGGAGCTGACAGCTGTACTCGCTAAAAAGTTTGCACCCCATGTTGGCAAAGAGCTTACCATCATTACCGGTGATTTTTTTGAACACCAGGGGGGCTATGATATCATAATTGAACAGACTTTCTTTTGTGCGCTGGATCCATCTCTGCGCTCTCAGTATGTAGACAAAATGTTTTCATTACTTGCTCCCGGCGGAAAGCTGGTGGGGGTACTCTTTAACAGGGCGTTTGAAGGGGGACCACCATTTGGAGGATCTAAAGAAGAATATGAGCAACTTTTTGCTTCAACATTCAGCCGGAGAAGTATGGAGCCTTGTTACAACTCCATACCTCCCCGGAGAAATGCTGAATTGTTTATTCGAATGGAAAAATAGTGCGACTTACTTGGGAAGTACCACACTATCAATCACGTGGATTACTCCGTTAGTTGCTTGCAGATCGGTTGCAGTTACCCAGGAAGTTCCACCGTTTTCATCGGTCAGTTTTACTTTGCCACCATCTAGTGTAGCTGTCAGTTTGCCTCCGCTTACGGTTGACAGTACAGCTTTACCACCACCTGCCTGGATGGCTTTTACAACTGCAGCAGCATCCAGTTTACCGGCTACTACATGATAGGTCAGAATTTTAGTGAGTGCTGGCTTGGCCTCAGGCTTTAATAAACCATCAACTGTTCCGGATGGCAATTTGCCAAAAGCCGCGTTGGTTGGAGCAAATACGGTGAAAGGTCCGGCTCCCTGCAAGGTTCCTACTAAATCAGCTGCTTTAACAGCGGCCACCAGCGTGCTGTGATCTGCACTTCCTGCAGCCACTCCAACGATGTCTTTACTTTGTGCGTTTACTGAAAAAATAGAGGCAGCACCGATTACCATGAAAAGGAAAAACTTTTTCATAAAAATGTTTTTTTAATTGTTGAGATTAATTACCCGTTAATTGAAATACTATCACCGGGCCCTGGTGATCTGCTGATTGTAGGTTATTCAGGAAAGCATAACCCAAAAAACCAGCCAAGGTTGCGAAAGCACAAAAAATTAATCCTGGAAAGAAATCCTTTTTACATTTCCTTAGCGTGCGTTGAGGAAATGTGAGACGTCAGACGTGAAACGTGAAACGTGAGAAGTGAGACGAATCCCACTTCATAATTCATAATTCATACTTCATACTTCCATTGGTTCCTGCTGGCTCAAACAATGAAAACTTCCCAGGCCCCAGATGATCTCAGTGGAATCTATCCCGATAACCTCGCGGTCGGGGAAGCAACCCTGTATGATCTGTAATGCCCGGTCGTCTTTTGTACAACGAAAAGTGGGAACAATCACATATTTATTCGCGATGTAGAAGTTGGCATAAGAACAAGGCAGCCGCTGTTCGTCATATACCAGTTCATCCGGCATGGGTAATTCTACAATATTCAATTGTTTGCCATTTAGTAAGCGCATCTGCTGCAGTTGCTTCAGATTGGTCTGCAACAGCTCATAATTCTCATCTGCTTCATTTTCTTCAATCACTGTTAATACCGTGTCTTCATTCACAAAGCGAACCGTATCATCAATATGACCATCGGTATCATCTCCAACGATACCCTCATCAACCCACAATACCTGCTGCACGCCATAATATTGCTGCAAATACCATTCAATCTTTTCCTGGTTCAGAGAAGGGTTGCGATTCGGATTCAGTAAACAGGCCGTACTTGTCATAACTGTTCCCTTCCCATTAAACTCCACCGAACCTCCTTCCATCACAATACCCGGATGAAAAACCGGGAGTCCAAAATGTTCTGCTATTCGGGTTGGTATCACATCATCCAGATCAAAAGGAGGATACTTCCCTCCCCATGCATTATAACCCCAATCCACAATTGCTTTCGGTTGCTCCAGCGACGGGTTGAGCAAAAAAGCCGGACCGTGATCCCGGCACCAGGCATCGTTGGTGGGAAAGTAGAAGAAATCAACCTGCGACAAATCAACACCAGCTTTTTCAAGGTGCGAAAGGGCAAACGTCTTCATGGCTTCATCTCTAACGTTTATACATACCCGCTCACTTTTGGCCAGCCATTTTACAAATTCAGCGTAGTACGGGAAAATCGTATGAATTTTTCCCGGCCAGCTGGCTTCCTTATGCGGCCAACTTAACCAGGTAGCACGGTGCAATTCAAATTCAGCAGGAAAATAATAACCCAGCTCCGCCGGTGTCTTATGATTCATCGATATATCTTTTGGTGATGGGCTGATAGGAATCAATTCTTCTGTCGCGCATAAAAGGCCAGTGCGTCCTGTACCGGTCCGTTTTGGATAAATCAATCTCCATTACCTGCACTTCTTCCTGTTCGTGCGATGCCTGGTACAATACGGTACCAAATGGATTGCTGATAAAGGATCCTCCCCAGAACTTCATGGCTCCATTCTGTTCAAATCCAACACGGTTCACACTTACCACATGTACGCCATTGGCAACAGCATGGCTTCTTTGAATAGTTTGCCAGGCATTGTATTGCTCGGTATTGGTGGCTTCATCCTGTGAAGTGGCCCAGCCGATTGCAGTGGGATAAAACAGGATCTCTGCGCCCATTAAAGCAGTTATTCTCGCAGCTTCCGGATACCACTGATCCCAGCAGATTAAAACACCGAAAGTGGCAAATTTGGTTTTGAAGATTTTATATCCGAGATCTCCCGGCGTAAAGTAAAATTTCTCGTAGTAAGCAGGATCATCCGGGATATGCATTTTGCGGTACTTGCCCAGGTAGGTTCCATCCGCATCCAGCACTGCTGTTGTATTGTGATACAATCCCTGTGCTCTTTTTTCAAAGAGGCTGGCAATGATTACTACGCCCAATTCTTTCGCAACTGAACTAAGCCGATCAGTTGATGGTCCGGGTATAGGTTCCGCCAATTCAAAATTGGCATAGTCTTCCACATCACAAAAATAAAGGGAGGTAAACAGTTCCTGGAGGCAGACGATCTGTGCGCCTTTCTCAGCAGCCTGTTTAACTCCCGCTATGGCTTTTTGTAAATTTTCTTCCTTATTGGCGGTACAACTCATTTGTACCATTCCCACCCTTACAGTTGACATTCAATTGAATTTAGAGCGCCAAATGTAAGAAGAGTTCCCGACTATCAGGAACGTCCCATCTGTTTCAGGAAGGATACATGCGAAGCGATCGCCAGTCTGGTTTTCGGATACTCAATGTAAGGAATACCATACTCTGCGCAAGCCTTCCTGATGATCTTACTGATCTCAGGATAATGCACATGCGAAATCTTTGGGAAGAGGTGATGTTCCACCTGGAAATTCAATCCGCCTACCAACCAGCAAACCAGTTTGTTGTTGGTTGCGAAATTGGCCGTGGTTTTCAACTGGTGAACAGCCCACTCATCTTCCAGTCTGCCTGTATTCACATCCGGAACCGGGAAAGCAGTGTGCTCAACTGTATGCGCCAACTGGAATACAATACTTAGTACCAAACCAGCAAACATGGTGAACACCAGGAACCCTACCAACCAGGGCAGGAACCCTACCATGTAAATTGGCAACCCAACATAAAGGAATAGATTGAACACTTTGAAAGCCCAGAAAGTGATATGATCACTAAGCTTCATTTTTTTCAGTGGCATACTTCCGATTTTGCTCGCGAAATATTTGCTGTAATCGAGCACAAAAATCCAGAGGATATATAACAGCGCATACAAAAACCAGAAGTAAATATGCTGATACTTATGGAATTTATATTTGGGCTGAGTTGTACTCATCCGCATCCAGGGCTGGATATCGATATCATCGTCCAGGCCATCCACGTTGGTATAGGCGTGGTGGATCACATTGTGTTTTACATTCCACATAAAGCTACTGCCACCCAATACATTCAGGGAGAAAGCAGCTACCTGGTTCAGCCATTTGTATTTGCTGAAACTTCCGTGTGCACCGTCGTGCATGATGTTAAAACCGATCGCAGCTACAATACCGCCTAAAAGCAGGCATTCGAGGATCGCTACCCAGGTTACCGGCGTAAAAAACACCAGGTGCACATAGGTAAAAACAAAAGCAACCAACAGAATAATCGCCTTGGTATACAAGGTCATGTTGCCGGTGGTGGACTTTCCTTTTTCTTCAAAATACTGATTGATACGTCTTTTCAATTCTGCATGAAAGGATTGGGCAGAAGAACTAAACTTTGGAGTAACCATGAGAAAATAACAGGTTCGAAATAAAGAATTAATGCGTGAAGGTACAAAAAACCTTCACGCATTTCACTTGTGTTTAG
>JAGKTB010000085.1:0-11150 GCA_018993145.1 Flavihumibacter sp. | reverse complement strand
ACTGACAACTGCAATAATATTTTTTACTTTTGGTAAGATCTGGCCGGGATCAGTTCTCTTACTGTTGGTATTGGCAGTAAAATTCACCTGCACATTGGCTTCTTTATTCACCAGCAAACGAACCGCATTAATGGCTGCATTTCGCATCAGATCATTCATCGGACAAGCCGGGGTGGTGAGTACTATTGTAAAACTCACCTCATTTCCATTGATCTGCACATCTTTAACCATGTTCAGGCTCACGATATCACTGCCCAGATCAGGCTCCTGCACATTTCCTAGCGCTTTTAATATGTCTTCTTGCGTCATTATTTATATGTATTGATTGGGAATTTTAGTGCAAAATTAACCAATGCGGTCGGTAAATTGTTGAAGCTGATATATTGATATCCTATATTTGGCATAATGAAGCGAATTCTACCACTTGTCATAATAAGTTTTTTTTGCATCTGTAAGCAGGCTTCCGCGCAGTTTGAAACGATGAAAGACTCTGTAGTGATGCTGTATGGAGTTGTGATGACGGCTGATAGCCTGGATGGTATACCGGCGGTAAGTGTCAGCATCAAAGGAAGCGGTCGCGGTACCATCACCAATGACCAGGGTGTGTTTTCCATCGTTGCATTAAAAGGAAATATAATTGAATTCACCAGTGTGGGATACAAGCCTAAAATAGTTGAGATTCCAAGAAACCTGGAAGGCAATCAATTTAGTATTGTGCAGTTAATGGTGGTGGATACGCAATACCTGCCTGCTACTATCATCCGGCCCAGACCTACCCGTGAACAATTTGAAAGAGATTTCGTCAATATGCAGGTGCCGGATGACGATCTGGAGATCGCGCGGAAAAATACCAATGAGCAAACCCGCAGGGCTTTGATGAACATATTACCCGCAGATGGTAAAGAAGCCGCGAACTATGCCCTGCGTCAGCAGGCAACCCGCTATTCCTACCAGGGAACAACTCCTCCAATCAACCTGATGAATCCGATGGCCTGGGCAGAGTTTATCAGGTCCTGGAAAAGGGGTGATTTCAAACGAAAAAACTAGCGTGTATGTTTAATCAGATTGCTGTCATCGGTGCGGGCACCATGGGAAATGGTATTGCACATGTTTTCGCTCAACATGGTTATAAAGTAAACCTGGTAGATCTGAATCCTGAGCAGTTGGAAAAGGCGATTGCAACGATTCGTAAAAATCTCGAAAGGCAGGTAGCAAAAGGAATTCTTTCAGCAACAGAGAGCCAGCAGGCAATTGATAACATCACTACTACATCCGGATTGGGAGAAGGTGTGAACAGGGCAGATCTTATCATTGAAGCTGCTACTGAAAATACGCAGTTGAAACTATCCATCTTCAGCGAGATTGATAAACTCGCTCCCGCGAATGCAGTATTGGCCACCAACACATCTTCAATTTCCATCACCCAAATAGCAAGTGCAACCCAAAGACCCGAAAAGGTGATTGGGATGCATTTCATGAATCCTGTTCCGGTTATGAAACTGGTGGAGGTGATCAATGGGTATTCAACCGAAAAGCAGATCACCCAAAAAATTGTGGAGCTCAGCAAAAAGCTGGGTAAGGTTCCGGCTGTGGTAAATGATTACCCCGGCTTTATTGCCAACCGGATTCTTATGCCCATGATAAATGAAGCAATCTATAGTTTATATGAAGGCGTAGCCGGGGTGGAAGAAATTGACACCATCATGAAGCTGGGTATGGCCCATCCCATGGGCCCCCTGCAACTGGCGGACTTTATCGGTCTGGACACCTGCCACAGCATTTTGCAGGTACTGCACGAGGGACTCGGAAATCCCAAATATGCTCCCTGTCCCCTCCTGACCAATATGGTAACGGCTAAAAAACTGGGGGTGAAGTCCGGAGAAGGGTTTTATCTCTACACAGCCGGTTCCAAAGATTTGGTGGTTCATCCACGATTCAGACCCTGATTTACACAGTTTACTGATTCCTGTTGCGATTTAACCGCGCTTTCTGCTGTTTCATGCGGGAATTTAAGCGGTTAGTCGGATTTGCCTTGTTTACAGGCAGGATTAGGAGCATTTTTACATCCTAATTATTTACCAGGATATCATTAAACCTTTGATCATGAAACCGGTTACCGCTGTAAGTCTACTACTAACAATCCTACTGGCTACTGGAGTTACAGCCGGGGTCAAGTCGGATTGTTCTGGTAACCAACGTTGTATATCTAAAACGTCCAAATCAATTCAGCCGAAAGAAGTTGAAATGCTTGAACTTTCTGCATTGAGTGTGTTGGTGTATTAAGTACTATCCTTTTTCTCTTTTGGAGGCACTATCCGGTAATCATCGGGACGAATTCCTTTGATACCGGATGGACGTTTTCTACCCCCTGCTGAATCGGGCCGCAGGTTATCAGGTTGCTTTATAGTTGGTTCAGCAATTGGCTGCGGTGTGCTTGCTTTCACTTCGGGTGCTGCAGCATCCACCACTGGTGGTTGTAAAACAGCAGCAGAATCTGGTAAGAGGCCTGTTTCAGTATCAGGATCCGGACTGGCATCCTTATTACTGTCATTGATTACAGGAGAAGAGGGCCCGGGAGACGAGGGCTCGGGAGGAGATAATCCCGGTGTGGTTGGCAAAAATTCAGTAGAGTCAACCGGCTGGTTAGTAGCCGGAACAATTTGTTCAACAGGAAGCTCAGGTTTTTTTATTAGGTAAATCAATACAGCAGCAATACCTGCCAATAAGAGGAGCCAGCTCCAGCCTTTCCAGCCAGCAACCGGACTACCACCCTGCGGACCAGGATCACCGCCAAAATCATTGTCATCCGTAGGCAGTTCTCTGTCCAGCTCCGTGCTAATGCGTTGCCAGATGGAATCAGCCATTTCCGGTAAAGGAGGAAGTTCACCGAGTTTTCGGGCGATCAGCTCTTCGTATGGAAAGGAAGCATTCATGAAAGATGCACCTGCTGTAATTTTTGAATGAGGAATTTTCTTGCTTCGCTCAGGTGCCATTTACTGGTACCCTCGCTGATAGCTAATTTTTCAGCTATCTCCCGATGGTTATAACCATCCACTGCATATAAGACAAAAACCGCATGCGTAGCTGGTGGCAACTGCTGAATCATGGTCATCAGTTCCTTTGCATTCAATTGCTCTATCGCAGCATTATTGATATTGGGAGCGGCAACCGTTTCATATTCCAGTTCCATTTCCTGGCTGAACTTTGATCTTGCCTTAATATGATCCAGGCCTTCGTTAATGACGATTCTGCGCAACCAGGTTTGGAAACTGGCAATGGAAGAATCAAATGATTTTATGCTTTTGAATACTTTAACGAAGGCCTGGCTCACAATATCAGCAGCGTCTGCATCATCCCTGGAGTAACGTTGTGCAATCACCATCGCATAAGAATAGTATTGCCTGTACAGGTATTCCTGTGCCTTCCGGTTGTTGGCAATACAACCATCAATTACAACCTGTATGTCCAGGGTTTCGGTCAACGATTGCTCAGATCTTTTTGCTGCTTTAAAAGTAAGGAAGAGGAAGCAGCTGCCAATATCATTTTGTAGGCAGGGTCCAGGTCATTGACCATCCATACCTGGTTGTCCAGCAGATCCACTACACCCACCACACCATCTTCAAAACGAATTTCATATCCGGCAAAAGTGGGACCGCCCAATACTTTCTGCTCCTTCCCTTTTTTGTTGGTATAGGAACCGATTCTTAACGTTTCAACTGTAAACTGAACATCTCCATTGGTCAGATATCCCTGTTCCTCTACCATTTCTCCTCTACCCTCTTTGTGCACCATTACCAGTTGCCAGGGCTCGGGTTGTTTTTCAGATACCAGCATGATGGCCGCGGAAAAAGCATATTGCAAATTGGTAGTAGCGGCTACCTCACCCCAGCGTGGATTACGGTTTTTGAAAACAAGTTGCTTTTCACTTAATTTCTCGAGCGCAAACACAGCTGCTTTTTCTTTTCCATTTTCAATGGTGAACTGCAGTTTGCTTCTCTCTTTGAGACTGCGATTATCCGTATTGATATCAAACACTTTCAAGATCTGGTCCTCCGGGCGAAAACTGATCCGGCTGGCCTGCCAAACCGAACTGAAATCCCAGCCCCGCTTAACGGGACTGGTTTCATATTCGCCAAAAGTCAGGGTCTGGTTGATCATCCATCCGTTAACACCTTTCACTTTCATAGCTGTTGCAGCCTTTTCAAACTCACCGGGCACAGCAACTTTCGCTGCACTGCAGGATAACAGCAACGCCCAACCGAACAGTATCAGATATTTCATAAAGAAGTTTATTAAAGATATTAATTACTATATGTATAAACAGTTTTCATGCGGTACATATCAGCATCGCTCTGATAAGATTTGTAATAGGTATACAATACTACCGGGTATCCGTCTGCATTGTACTCATATTCATAGTTGTACGGAACAGAGGAAGGAATTGCACCGGAATAGCCTGAATTTCTTCCTACAACATTATTCTTAGAAACGTGCGACAGATACATATCCGGGAAAAGTTTGTTGGTAAATCTTGGGTTGATCATCTGATCATACTGGAATTTCCCCCCTTCACGACCGCCTGTTGAAGTAGCAGCTGTGTAACTTACTTTGTTACCACCGGAGAACGTTGCTGCATAATGAACTGTATGTCCATTGTCCAGAATCATATAAACATCTGTTACGCCGCCTTCGGTTGAAATGCCATTTTCAAGCACACTGGTAGTTGTACGATCATACATATTTTCAATGATATGCGTTACCTGGCCATTGGCGTCCAACTCATAGCGGGTTTCACCTACTCTTTTTTCAGATGGATCAATGCGATCTACACCAATCAATGTTGAACCCTGGTAAACTCCTTTATCACTGAAAATGTATTGCAGATCCTGGCTTTGAGGTTTTTTCTGGTAGTAGTTTACTTCTTTCAACTGGCCATCGGTTCTTTGCTGATACAGCGTAAGTGATTGTTTCTGCCAGTTACCCATAACTTCCAAAAAGGTTTCTTCCTGCTGCAACCATTTGCGGTTTTTCTGTC
Organism: Flavihumibacter sp.; assembly: GCA_018993145.1. Lineage (GTDB taxonomy): Bacteria > Bacteroidota > Bacteroidia > Chitinophagales > Chitinophagaceae > Flavihumibacter. The sequence continues at coordinate 6,115 of JAGKTB010000085.1, read as the reverse complement.
CTTCCAGGATGATCAAATTGTCGCCCTCCACTTCTTCACGAGTCACTACTTTTTTCACAGGTGTATTCCAGATATTTCCGGAAACCTCAAATTTTACAGCCTTCTCGCTGAAACGAATTTCTTCTTCCAGGCTGCTGCGCTCAATGGTACGGGTTACAGTTTCTCCATTGTTAAAGGTTGAAGTAAGGTTGAATTTTAAAACCGGTGCATCATACACAACACCACCGATGGTGATTGCTGCCTGCACATTTACCAGGATGCCATTCCGCTGAAATGCACCTTTGGAGTAGCCGAAATCTTCCGGACCAACTGTTTCATCCGTAATCAGCAACTGCGGACGAAAAACAGTAGCTACATTGGTCAGTGCCTGCTGTTGTGGCAATCCGATCTGGATGTTCTGAGCCAATCGGGAAGTAGACAGCGGGGTAGCATAAAGTGCTTTATTCTCCTTTTTAACTACTAACTGCGTCATGGAGTAGGTTCCTTTATCAAGAATTATCTCCTGCGATCTCCACTGGTAGGCCTGCGGACCAATTTTTCCAATCTTAATGGGTTTGTTCTGCATTACAGGCTGGCGTTTATCATTCACTACTGTTATATAGGCGTCAAGGCTATCTTCTGCATGCAATTCCTGCAATCCCAGCTCCAGCTGGAAAATGCCGGAATCTTTTACTGCAACGGGGTCTGTAGGTCCCGGTTTGGAAGGAATAATTACCTCATCGTCTTTCTGACAGGCGGTGAGAAAAAGAATACTCAAAAGGAAAAGGTTGAAGATCTGTTTCATGATTGTATATTGTTTTATTTAAAGACTATACCCCTGGTGGTTTCAAAACCGTTGGGTAGGGATCTTGTGTTTTGAATAACTTTAACAATTATTGATTTTTTCATGCTTCCACTGCTTTCAAAAATTGTCACGTTCTTTCTTTCTCCCGCCAACTGGATATGGATGCTGGTTATACTGTTTTTAATAGGGAAACCCGGAAAATGGAAACGTCGCTATGGGATAGTCCTGATCACGATAACATTGCTCTTCACCAATCCTGCCCTATTTTATTTCTGTCTCCAATCCTGGCAACCAGCTTTTGTGCCGGCGACTGGAAAATTTGAGGCAGTTATTCTGCCAGGCGGACTTTCCAGCTATGATAAAAATGGACAGGGATATTTCGGACAGGCTGCGGATCGATTCATTCAGGCCGCAAAGCTGGTGCATAGCGGTGTGGCAGAAAAGGTAATTGTGACCGGTGGAAATGGTTTTCTGAACAGGAAACTCCCGCCAGAAGCGGATTTTGTTAAAGCGGAATTAATCCATAATGGAATTTCACCGGTCCTCATTTTTGCAGAAAACCAAAGTCGTAATACAAAGGAAAATGCACTCTTTACTAAGTCATTGATTGACAGCCTCGGAATGAAGGGACCTTTTATTTTGGTGACCTCTGCCATGCACATGCGCAGATGTGAGGCTGAATTTAACAAAGTTGGAATCAAGACAACCAGGCATTGCGCCAACTATGAAGTGATCAACGGTTTTCAGCAATGGTATGATTGGCTATGGCCAGACTTTTCATTGCTTGATAAATGGAATCGTTTGAATAAAGAAGTGGTTGGCTATTTGGTCAGCAGGCTTTGACTTCCACCGTATGCAACTGCTTAAGCCGATATAATACTTCCTCCTCGCGGTTGAGGGGAACTCCGATTTTATATAAACAGAATAATTGTACTTCCTGCTGCAGCAAGGTGCAATTGCATTGTTTGATGATCATCATTATCTCATTGATCATGGTATAATCAAACTGTAGTTGATAGGAACGTTCAATAGTTTTTTGAACAAAGGGGATGGTTTGTAATACCACGCTGGCGGTGGTTTTATACGCATTGATCAAACCCGGAACGCCCAGCATGGTTCCTCCGAAATACCGAACTACAACAACTCCCACATTGACCAGTTCCTTGCTGTCGATCTGTCCAAGGATGGGCTTACCTGCAGATCCGGAGGGTTCTCCATCATCGTTCACCCGGAAACTGTTTCCATCCAGGCCGATCCGGTAGGCAAAACAGTGATGCGTGGCTTTGGGATGTTCTTTTTTAATCTGTTCCAGCTCTTTTTTGAATTGCTCCACCGAACCAGCCGGAAATGCATAACCGATAAAGCGGCTGCCTCTGTCGCGGAATTCGGCCGTACCCGATTTTTCAATTGTAGTATAAAAAGTCTTATTGTCCATAGTGTACACTAGAAACAGCGCGCAAAGGTACAGCTTTACCGGGGAGATCAGGGGCGATAATAAATCAACTGGTCCGTTCCAAGGGAGCAGGTCTTCACCTCCCTGGCATCCGTGATAACAGGGGCGGGATAACCTCCCTCCAGCACAATCGACCTGGATTGAATCCTGCGGATCTCATTCCAGTAGCCCGCAGCCATAAATTCCTTGTGGGTTTTGGTACCGCCTTCTACCAGGATAGAAAGGAGTTTGCGCTTGTACACATCCTGCAGTAATTGGTCAAGTAAAGGAGTTTGTCTGTCCAGTTGCACCCATTCAATTCCTTCTTCCTGACCTGATTGATGGTAATTATATATTATAGTAGGTGCTTCAGCAGAAAACAAGCGATTGGTGCGTGGCACTCTTAATTCAGGATCTATGAGCAGGCGAACCGGATTTTTTCCTGCAACCAACCGTACCGTTAATGATGGGTCATCCATAAGCGCAGTAGTGGCCCCTATCAGGATGGCAGCTTCTTCCGCCCGCCACTGGTGAACCAGCCGGTTGGTTTGGGCAGAACTGATAGCAGCAGGCTTTTTTTCATTCGTGGCTATTGCCCCATTTACAGATTCCGCCCATTTTAAAATAATATACGGGCGATGGGTTTCATGAAACTGTAAAAAACGTTTGTTGACTTCCCGGGCCGCCTCCTGTTCAACTCCCAATATCACCTCTATGCCTGCCTGCTGCAGTTTTTCAATTCCCTTACCATCAACCGCATCAAATGGATCCCGGATAGCAACTACCACTTTTTTGATCCCGCTTCGAATGATCAGGTCTGCACAGGGCGGTGTTTTCCCAAAATGCGCACAGGGCTCCAGTGAAACATACAGGGTACTTTCAGGAATGAGTAACCGATCTTCTTCTTTAACAGCAGCAAGGCAATTTACTTCCGCATGTGCCTGCCCATATGCCTGGTGATACCCTTCTCCAATGATCCGGTCCTGGTATACCAATACTGACCCTACCATTGGATTGGGTGCCACCTTGCCTGCACCTAATGCTGCGAGTTGCAGGCATCGTTTCATATATAGATTATCCTTGTGCATGGGGCTGCTAAATTAAGGCAGAATCCGCATGCGGTAGGCATTCATGGCAGTTACTCCCAGTTTGCGAACCAGCCGGTAATTCACCACCAGGCCTACCGGAGCGCCAATGATTGGGATCAGTTGAGCCAATTTGGCAATATCCAGGTAGTCGCGGTATTCCTGTTGGAACCGGCGCCAGTCGAATTGATGAATATCATCCGGCAGCAAGGCTGCTTTTTCTTTCCAGTTTACCATTTTCTGATATACCTGGTTGCGGTGTTCCTGGCTGGAAAAGGCAAGCTCGAGGATGTGCAGTATATACACCCGCTCCTTATAGTCTTTTACATCAAAGCCATACAAACTGGCGACATCAAAAAGCAGTTTCAGTTTCAATCCCAATAAAATAGGAAAATCAGCCAGCCCGAGTAACAAGCCGCCGGCACCTGTTACGGCACCTTCTACAGAAGCAGTTTTCTGATAGAATTCAATGCGTTCTTTCACCGCCATTTCTCTTGCCCAGAAGGATTCCGATTGCAATGGAGGGGCGCTGGTGTATTTCGCGCCAAACAGCACCGCACGAATCATTTGTTTGATCGTAGTCGTGACTACCTGGTGTACTTTTTCAGGTATCCAGGAGTTTACTTTGTTCTGCCATGATTTGGAGAGGCGATTAAAGAAACCGGGTGAGGACTGCATCTCCTGCTGCCATACCCATAGCTCCCGTTTGATTTCCTGATCGTATCCCTGCATGCAGGCAATTTCCTACAAATCTCCGGTTTTTAGTGCTTTGAATGCATAATCAGCTGCCCGGGCAGTTAAGGCCATATAGGTCAAACTGGGATTCTGTGTAGCCGTAGAGGTCATACAGGCACCATCTGTTACAAATACATTTTTACAATGATGCAATTGATTCCATTTATTCAGCAGTGATGTTTTTGGATCGGTGCCCCATGCGCACGCCACCCATTTCATGAATATCCAGTCCGGGTGGTTGTTTCGTATCATTTACAACAATGTTGAATGCGCCACAGGCTTCGAGCATTTTTTTACCTTCTGAAAGAAAATCCCGCAGCATGTTTTCATCATTTTCATCATAATCAATAGCTGTTACAAGTAGCGGTATTCCCCATTTATCTTTTTCAGTTGGGTGCAGAAATACTCGATTGGTTTCTTTGGGAATGGTTTCGCCTTGCATATACATGTAGATCCTCCAGGGCCCTGGTTCTGTAAGCGCTTCCTTCAACTCTGCACCCATTTTATCCGGATGGCGATCTGCGTTTATCCATTCACGATAGGCACCTGAAAAAATAGTATATCCTCCAATAAAATCCATTTCCTGTTTGCCGAGGTTACGGAAATTCGGGATCACACATTCTGCGGGACGCCGGCCTTTGTAATACCCATCTTCATATCCTTTGATTTCACCATTCATATAACCCCGATAGTTGTGGAAACAGATGTAACGGCCAAGCAAATCGTGATCATTTCCAAGGCCATTGGGGAAACGTTCTGATTTGCTATTGAGTAAAATTAAGTTGGTATTCAGCGCCGAAGCATTTACAAAAATGATGCGGGCAAAATAATCGGTGACAGCTTTTGTTTGGCTGTCTATCACGCGTACTCCTGTTGCTTTTTGTTTGGCATCATCGTAAAGAATGGAATGCACTACCGAATGGGGCCGAATGGTCAGGTTTCCTGTTTTTTCAGCCCAGGGAAGGGTGCTGTTGTTGGAACTGAAATATCCGCCAAAGGGGCAACCACGCATACAAAGGTTGCGATTTTGGCAGGTGCCTCTGCCCTGCTCCAGGTGAATGGGTTCCGGCTGCGTAAGATGCGCCCATCGACCAGAAATATAGTGACGTTGAAATTTCTGCCACAATGTTTCCCGGATGTCGGCTTCCACGCAATTGAGTTCGTAGGCAGGCAGGAATTCGCCATCGGGCATTGCGGCGATATTTTCCTTACTGCCGCAAACACCAATAAATTTTTCTACATGACTGTACCAGGGTGCGATGTCCTTGTATCGGATTGGCCAGTCGGTAGCAAAGCCATATTGTTTGGGAGCATTGAATTCAAAATCACTCCAACGTTGGCAGCTTCGGCCCCAAGTAAGGGATTTTCCTCCGACCTGGTAACCACGGATCCAGTCGAAGGGCTTTTCCTGTACATAAGGATGATCTGTATCTTCGATAAAAAAATGCTGTGTATCTTCTGAATAGCCGGCTGCTTTGGAGATGAGTGGATTGTTCTGACGTTGCTGATGCGTAATATAACCCCGGTGTTTAAACTCCCAGGGATGGTTGTTCATGCCGGGATAATCCTTCAGGTGTTCCACCATCCGGCCCCGTTCCAGCACCAGGGTTTTCAAGCCCTGCTCGCAGAGTTCTTTGGCAGCCCAGCCTCCACTGATACCACTGCCGATTACAATTGCGTCGTATGTAGGTTGGTCACTCATGTCGGGTGAAGTTAGACGATAGGCCAGCGGAAACTGGATTGAAGGCTGATTTTCTGACCGGTTTGCGAAGAGGCGCGGGCGGATTCAATAATATCCAGCACGTGCAATGCATGTTCGGGAGAAATCAACGGTTCGTTTTTATCGAGCAGGGATTTTGAAATGACAGTAGCGCCTTCCTGCCAGACATAGGTTTTCGGATCCGGCACATGCCTTACAGGAGTAGGTGAATCCATAGTTGCAAGGTCTACACCAAAAGGAGCCCAGTCATAACCTACCAATCCCATATTGCCCTTTGTACCCCAGATGGAAATCGTGTGCCTGTCCTGTCCCTTACCACCATGACCATACGGATCAAAATAATTAAACCCGCTCTGCAC
>JAGKTB010000084.1:0-8368 GCA_018993145.1 Flavihumibacter sp. | reverse complement strand
GCTCTTCCGATCTAGAAGATTTCCAGATGTTTGAAAGGGATTTGCCCGGCGAGAATAAATCAGGGTTGAGTTTCCAGGAAGCTTCGCAGGAAGTACCGCTGGAGACCTGTGAAACCATCAATGGTGCCTGGGGATATAATATTACAGACCGAAAGTATAAGACAGTAAGTCAGGTAATTCAATTACTGGTGGGTGCTGCAGGAAGAAATGCCAATCTCCTGTTGAATGTGGGACCTATGCCTAACGGGCAGATACAACCGGAGTTTACTGATACCCTGGCTGCAGCCGGAAAATGGCTGGAGAAATATGGGGAAACGATTTATGGAACACGTGGAGGGCCGATAGCGCCGCAGCCCTGGGGAGTGAGTACCCAGAAGGGCAGAAAAATTTACCTGCATGTTTTCAAACAGCCCTATGGAAACATGATACTGTTACCAGGATTTAAAGAGAAAGTAAAGCAGGTGCAGGTATTTATCAATCGACAGCCGGTAAAGTTTAAGCAGCAGGCGGAAGGGTTGATACTACAAACCGAAGGAATTTCATTTGATGGTGCAGATGAAGTCATAGAGATAGAACTGCGTTAAGCAATGACTGCAAGAAGAAAATTTCTGCAAACAGCCTCTTTGCTGGGTCTGGGATGGATTTTTCCAGAAAAGATGGTGCCTGGCAGGGTAGCTGATGGGCCTATCCTCTCAGATAGCAGGGTTTTCTGGTATGAATTATTAACTAAAATAGCTATTCCCATACTCGATCCAATGAGCAGGGAACAGTTAAAGGCAAGTATGCAGTTAGAATACAGTCCTGACTGGGATGGTCGTGATAAAACGGTGGCCTATATGGAAGCATTTGGACGATTGATAGCAGGGCTCACACCTTGGCTGGCCCTGCCTCAGGATGAGACACCGGAGGGAAAGTTGCGTACTAAAATATTGGAGCTTCTGTTGAAATCGCATACTCACGCTGTTAATCCTGCAGCCATGGATTATCTGACCTGGCATACTGAAGGACAGTCACTGGTAGATGCAGCTTTTATTGCCCATAGTTTTCTTCGGGCACCCAAACAAACCTGGGAGCCGCTGGACAGCATTACCAAAAAACGGTATATCGAACATTTTATATCTCTTAGAAGGGTAAAAATTCCGTATAATAACTGGTTGTTGTTTGCTGCCATGCTGGAAACATTTTTGTTTTCAATTGGAGAAGCATATGATCCTTCCCGAATTGATTTTGCTTTACGTAAACATGAGGAATGGTATGCCGGAGATGGGTGGTTTAAAGATGGACCGGTATTTCATTTCGATTATTATAACAGTTATGTGATCCATCCGATGTTACTGGATATCCTTTCCGTATTACAGGTACAGGGAAAACAAATGGAAGAAAAGTATAGGCTTGAACTTAAAAGAATGCAGCGCTATTCTACATTCTTAGAGCGGTTGATTTCTCCTGAGGGAACATTTCCTGCATTTGGAAGGTCGATCACGTATCGGTTGGGAGCATTCCAACCACTATCACAGCTGGCACTAATGGATCAATTGCCGGATGGGGTTTCGAATGGGCAGGTAAGAGCCACTTTGTCGGCTGTTGCAAATCGTATGTTTGGAGTTGAGGGGAATTTTACAGACAAGGGTTATCTGAGATTGGGGTTTGCAGGCCATCAACCTGCTATCGCTGATTCTTATTCTAATTCAGGAAGTATGTATCTGACTTCTTTAGGATTTCTTCACCTCGGCTTACCGGCGGATCATGCATTCTGGACAGCCCCTGCGGAAGACTGGACCTCCCGAAAAGCCTGGTCAGGGCAACCCTTCAATAAAGATTATGCGGTCAATTTTTAACTATTCCATTTTCTTCTTCCTGTCGCCGTTCCTCCTTTCCTCCATTCCTCCCCTTCCATACTCACCTCTTATGCTCTACCAGCTCTCCATCAATGAGAATATTTTGAGGTGCAGGTTGCTGGTCTTCCGGTACTTCGATTAACTGAAGCAAAATTTCAGCGGCCTTGATGCCTTGTTTTCGGGGGTATTGTTCAATAGAAGCCATCGGGGGACTTTCCAGGTAGTTCGTGATAGGCAGGTTGGCATAACTGACGAAAAAGATATCCTTATTGTTTTTTATTTTTTTGGACTTACAATATTGAATGGCGTCAAGGGCAACATAATCGTTAATCGCCAGGACTGCTGTGGGTGGCTGTTTCAGGCTGAGCAGACTTTCCATAGCTTCGGCTGTCCCTTCCCGTGTGAGATCGCAATAGGCTACCAAACTGAGATCAATTTTGAGCCTTTTTTTCTGCATCACTTCCATATAAGTATCCGTACGTTCTTTGGAAGACTTCATTTCTTTGGGGCCATTGATGATACCGATTCTGCGATGCCCTTTTTCCATCAGGAACGTAATTGCCTGGTGAGTTCCCTGCGGCATGTTAAAGGCCACTTTGTTATAGGCATTGGAGGCGGGTACGCGGTCAAAGAAAACGACAGGAATTCCATATTTCTCCAGTACTGCAAAATGATCCAGATTTTTGGTATGCTTGGAAAGTGAAACAATGATGCCGTCAACCCGCTGGTTTTTCATTGCAGTTAGAATGGCTATTTCCCGCTCTACATTATCCTGTGATTGTCCGATCAGCACATTGTATTTATGCTGCATGGCAAGTTCTTCAATACCACTGATGGCACCTGCAAAAAAATCTTCAATCAGGTAAGGAAGAATTACGCCAATTGTAAAGGTTTTTCGTTGTTTGAAGAAAATAGCGGTCTGATTGGGTTCATAGCCTAATTCCCTCGCAAGTTCCTGCACCCTGGTTTTAGTTCTCAGGCCGATACTGGGATGATCATGTAAGGCGCGGGAGACAGTTGAAACCGAGATTTTCAGCTGTTTGGCAATTTCTTTGATCGTTGGTACCTTACTCATGTTTGGAAGTGGGTTCGAATCCTAAAAATAACCATAAATAAACTAAACCGAAGGCGGTTTAAATTGTAATATTGTTCCTGGTTTTTCGCCTCTGATAGCAGCAGTAAATTTTTTACAAAATGAACTTATTTCAACCTGACTGCTAACTTCTTACACATAGTATTTCCAACATCAAATATTAAATCAGTTTAACCTTATAACATATGAGAAAGCTTCTCCGGATTTCTAGTGCATTTATTATACTGGTCAGTTGTAACAATGCTACAGACAAATCAGTGAGCAGTGGCGTGCCTTTGATTGACAGTATTCAGTCTTCCACTAATCATTACTGTTATGAAAATGCAGGTGGAACGGATTCCATCCGTCTACGCATTGACCTGGTTGGTACTGATGTGTCTGGTGAATTGCTTTATGCCATACGCGGTAAAGACAGAAACGAAGGTTCTGTACACGGAGAATGGTTCGGCGATACATTGGTGCTTGACTATATGTATCAGTCGGAGGGAAGCTTATCATCCCGCCAGGTTGTGTTTATAAAACAGGATAGTATACTGGTGGAAGGATATGGTGCCAGTGAGGAAGTGGATGGGAAACTGCGTTTTGTCAACAGGACTGAACTTTCCTTTGGATCCGGGATTAAATTAAAGGAAGTGAATTGTGATGAACCCAACGCAGCTCCCAGTACGGCTGCATCAAACACCCCAATCCAGGTAGAACAGGGTAGTGAAGTGTTGTATATGTACCGGTGGGAGTTAAAAGAGCTGAATGGTACCACCATAGAGGAAGCCAGGCGGGGTCAGTTTTTTCTACTCTTTACACCTGGTCAGGTTGGCAGGGTTTCAGGAAAAGGTGGTTGTAACCGGATTTCCGGCAATGTTGAATTGTTGGAAAACAGGGGTTTGAAATTTGGGGCACTTGCCAGTACTAAAATGGCTTGTCCGGATATGGAGCAGGAAGCAATTTTTCTGAAATCACTTGCTGAGGTAAATCAATGGAAGATTGTAAACAATGTGTTATACCTGCAAAAGGATGGCTCTAATCTGGCAGTATTCCAGTCTGTTACAAACAAATAATATGGCAAAACATAGTGTATGGCTAGCAGGATTCCTGCTGTTTTTTATTGAACTACCTGCCCAATCGCTTCAACCCGGTTTTGATAAAGCAGAATATGAAGAGTTGATAAAAGTTTCGGTTCGAACAGCAAAGGAAAAAGCGTATGCCGATACGTTTCCGGAACCTCAGCGTTTTCAGATGGTGTATGAATCGCCTGTGATGGGACTTGAAAATCTGTGGGACTTATGGACAGACAAAAATGGGCAGGCGGTGATCAGTGTAAGAGGTACCACCACCAATATGGATAGCTGGCTTGCCAATATTTATGCTGCCATGGTTCCGGCCAGGGGGACTCTCCAGTTAGAGGAAGGATATAATTTTGATTATCAGCTGGCCATGCATCCACAGGCGGCGGTTCATGTGGGCTGGTTGCTGGCAACCGGCTATCTGGTTCGTGACATCTTACCAAAAATTGATTCAACCTACCGGTCAGGTACCAAAAATATCCTGATCATGGGGCATAGCCAGGGGGGAGGGATTGCCTATCTGCTGACGGCTCATTTATACAGTTTGCAGCGCTCGGGGAAATTGCCGGCGGATATTCGTTTCAAGACCTATTGCAGTGCCGGACCAAAGCCTGGTAATCTATATTTCGCGTATGATTATGAGGCCATGACCTACGGAGGATGGGCATTTAATGTGGTGAATACAGCCGACTGGGTGCCGGAGGTTCCACTTTCCATACAAACGATCCAGGATTTCAACAATACCAATCCTTTTACCAATGCGAAATCCCTGATCAAGAAGCAGAAATTTCCGGATAAACTGGTCTTGAAGTACGTGTACAATCGTCTGAGTAAACCCAGTATCCGGGCGCAGCGGAATTATCAGAAATACCTGGGAAAACATACATCCAAAATCGTGGGTAAAAAATTAAATGGCTTCCAGGCTCCCGGGTATTATAATTCCAATCATTATGTGCGTACCGGGTCCACTATAGTATTGCATCCGGATGAGGAGTACCGGGTGCGCTGGCAGGATAGTGAAACAGATATGTTTGTGCACCATCTGCACAGTCCCTACCTCTTCCTGTTGCGGAAACTACCATAATACCACCCGACGGGTAAAAAACCTAACTTTGCGGATTATTTGAGGATATGAGTACAATTGAAGCGGCCCCGGCACCAATACCGGGATTAACACCCAAAGATTTTGCAACAGACCAGGAAGTGCGCTGGTGCCCCGGATGCGGGGATTATTCCATCCTGGCCCAGGTGCAGAAAGTGATGCCCGGAATTGGTGTTCCAAGAGAAAATATTGTCATTATCTCCGGTATCGGGTGCAGCAGCCGTTTCCCGTATTACATGAATACCTATGGAATGCATTCCATTCATGGAAGAGCTACAGCTATCGCGAGTGGATTAAAGGCTACCCGCCCGGAACTGAGTGTTTGGATTGTAACCGGGGATGGCGATGGGTTAAGTATCGGAGGGAATCATACCATTCATTTGTTGCGCCGCAATTTTGATGTAAATATCCTGCTCTTTAACAACCAGATTTACGGTCTGACCAAAGGGCAGTATTCGCCCACTTCTGAGGAACATAAAATTACCAAGAGTACACCATTTGGGTCAATTGATCATCCCTTTAACCCACTTGCCCTGGCAATGGGTGCGGATGCCAGTTTTGTTGCCAGGAGCATGGATCGTGATCCCAAACATTTGCAGGAAATGCTGATCCGCAGTCATGCGCACAAGGGTTCCTCTTTCCTGGAAATCTATCAGAACTGTAATATTTTCAACGACGGTGCCTTTGAGATATTTACAGAGAAATCAACCAAACAGGAACAGGCCCTTTTCCTTGAACAGGGCAAGCCACTTTTGTTTGGAGCAAATAAAGACAAAGGGATCCGCTTGGATGGATTGAAGCCTGTATTGGTAGACCTCAATGAAGGATTCAGCGCCGACGACTGCTGGATTCATGATGAAAGAGATTTTTACAAAGCCCAGATATTGGTTCGACTCTTTGATGATCCCCGGATAGAAGGACATATGCCAAGGCCATTCGGTGTTTTCTATGAAGCGGATCGTGCCTGTTATGAAGATATTATGGCGATGCAGATTGAAGAAGCAATTTCGCTTAAGGGTGACGGTGATCTTGACCGCCTGTTACGCGGTTCTGAAGTCTGGACCATTCAATAATCAGCCTGTTATATAGTAGAAAAAATAAGCCAGCGATGGAAATCGCCGGCCTGTGCTTACCTCTGAAACCACAAAAAGAAAGAGGTTATATATGGGTTTTCAATAATCTCAGTTGGTATGCAAACGGATTGCACACAATAAATAAAGGGGGTAATCGATCAGATGGCTTTGTCAGGATAAGGCAAGCTTCGCAATACTAACAGGAAAGGGCAGGAATTGGAATCGCAGGAATTGGACTATAGGTTAAAATGTCTAAAAAACTGGTTAAAATTAAAGCCTGAAGCGATACAACACAAAAATTAATCGGAAAAATCTACTATTTTCTTTCTTTTGTACGCGTACCACCAGTTCGGTATTGTTTTTTTCATCAGCGTATCAATATTTCTCATACCGAAAAGATTCCAGGCACCATGCAGCTTGCCTTCCAATGACTGTTGCAAAGCGCGGAGACTCATCGCGAAGCCACTCTCCAGGTATTCCATGTGGTGCCAGTAACCTGCGGGCATGAAGAGTGTATCGCCATGTTCAAGTACCAGATCAAAGCCGGCTGCCTTTTTCAGGAGAGGAAACTCCTCCAGGTTCAGTTTGGATTGGGCAGGGTCATAATACTTTTCAAAGTTCGCAAAACTCAAAACTTCCCAGGGTTTACGGTAGATATAACGATGCTGATTGTATGGAAACAGCAAAACACGCTTGCGACCAATAAATTGGGTGTGCAGAATATGCGACATATCAATATCAAAATGCATATGGGTAACGGAACCCTGGCCACCTATAAAAAGCATTGGAAATCGCTTCACGAATCCTTTAAGATACTCATCCGGCCATGAAAAATCCTTCACTAACTGAGGTGCATGGGTAAAGAGGTTGAACAAAAAGATACGAAGTTCAACAGGGCCTTGTTTTATCTGGTCGATATAATCGCCAAAAAGCATATAATCGTCTGCTGTATTGATGGGAGTTCGGGCATCACTTTTGATGTTATTATACACTCCCACTTTTACGGAACCTACTGCATCTTTAAAATAATCCCAGTTCCATTTCTGGTAAGCAGGCCACTGTTGAGAGAGCTTTTTGATAACAACGGGTATTCCTTTGTTGTAATAAAGGCTTTTGAACTCATCCGGACTGATTGAATCCCAAACATCAACTGATTTCAATAGCATAGGTCTGGTGTTTCTTCTTAACTTAGAATATGCTTATTCATGTGCATCCGGAGAATCCGCAACCGCGGGCAATCCGGACCATTGTTGATACATTACGTGAGGGAGGGATTATCATTTATCCAACCGATACGATTTATGGTATTGGTTGTGATATTTTTCAACCTAAAGCGATTGAACGGATCTGCCGGATCAAACAGGTCGATCCTGCCAAAGCACAGTTATCATTTATCTGTTACGACCTGAGTGATCTAAGCCAGTATACCAAATCCATCTCCACGCCTCTGTACCGTTTGTTGAAAAGTCATTTGCCTGGTCCGTATACATTTATTCTTCCGGCCAGTAAAGAGGTCCCAAAAATATTAAAAAGCCGGAAAGATACCATTGGACTTCGGGTACCCGATAACAATATAGCCCGTACCATCGTTCGGGAGTTGGGGCATCCCATTTTAAGTGCTTCTCTGCCAGGGGAAATGGTAGAAGAGTATACCGATCCGGAAATGATGCAGAGCAATTTTGGAAAACTCGTTGACGTGGTGGTAGACGGGGGCATTGGTGGCTGGACTCCTTCCACCATCATAGATTGCACACAGGATCCACCGGAACTGGTTCGCCAGGGAGCGGGAGAATGGTCAGAATCAGAATAAGGATGGGGTGACCGGATTGATCTGAAAACTTTTACGATGGAATTCACAGAGTCCGTATTGCAGAATGGCATCCCGGTGAACTTTTGTGCCATACCCTTTATTTTGTTTCCAGCCGTACTGCGGATAAGAAGAATGCAATTGGTTCATGTGATCATCGCGACAGGTTTTGGCAAGAATGCTTGCGGCAGCTATTGACGCGTACAGGGAATCACCCTTGACAATACAACGGTGAGGAATACCCGAAAAGGAACGAAAGCGATTCCCGTCAATGAGCAGGAGTTCCGGTTTGGTAACCAGGCTCTGAATAGCGAGGTGCATGGCTTTCCAGGTAGCCTGCAAAATATTGATGCGATCGATTTCAGCTTCTGCCACAGAAGCAACAGCCCAGGCT
>JAGKTB010000452.1:0-4339 GCA_018993145.1 Flavihumibacter sp. | reverse complement strand
TCATCAAATTTGAAGGCTGTTATCATGGTCATGCGGATTCTTTCCTGGTAAAAGCCGGAAGTGGGGTGGCTACTTTCAATATTCAATCTGTACCGGGAGTAACAGCGGGAGTAAGCGCCGATACATTAACCTGTGCTTATAACGACCTGGAGGCGGTGCATCAATTAGCAGCTAGTCATAAAGGTGAGATTGCAGCCATCATAGTAGAACCGGTAGCCGGAAATATGGGCTGTATCCTTCCAGCTCCGGGCTTCCTGGAAGGATTGCGTTCCATATGTGACCAGGAAGGTATCCTCTTGATCTTTGATGAAGTGATGACCGGATTTCGCCTTGCACCTGGTGGTGCGCAAGAATTGCTGAAGGTGGATGCCGACCTCGTAACCTATGGTAAAGTAATTGGTGCCGGTATGCCGGTAGGTGCCTTCGGGGGTAAAAAAGAAATCATGCAGGTGGTGGCGCCGTTGGGATCTGTTTACCAGGCAGGCACCCTGAGTGGTAATCCCATCGCGATGATTGCAGGATACACCCTCTTATCGGAATTGAAATCTAATCCCGGCATTTATAAAGAACTGGAAGAAAAAACGTTGTATCTGAAGAAAGGGCTGGATGAAGTGCTGGCAGCCTGGGGACAGCCCTATGTGATCAACCAGTTGGGAAGCATGATCAGCATCCATTTCAGCGAACATGCAATAACCGATTTCGCCAGTGCCGGTGCAGCTAATAATGCACGCTTCGCGAAATACTTTCATGCCATGCTAAACCGCGGCATTTATCTTCCACCCTCTGCATTTGAAAGCTGGTTCCTGAACAATGCGCTGAGCAAGGAGGATTTGGATAAAACAATTCAGTCGACAGGAGAATCCCTGGTAGAACTTTAAGGATTAGAGTAACTTTTTCGAAAAATCAAATGGTTCATCTATACCGGGAATTCTAAGTCTGTAGAGCTCGTGTAATTTTTGCTTTTTTCCCGTGACGAAGAATTCCAGTTTCTCACAAATGCTGTCTATTGATTCGTGAATCGTTGCTCTTTCCAATCCAATACAATCCTCCGGCTTGCATGGAATTGGCTCCAACTGTCCTGCAATGATCAAATAGCATTTTTCAATATTGGTAAAATCCTGTCTGAAAAATTTCGGAGTAAAAGATTCTTCATCTTTTGAAAGCTGAATCACTTTCAAAAACTCCATTTCCTTATATACATCTTTGTGTACAAAATTGGAATAGATGGGTGTTGCATCAGGAATTAATGCATCTAACTCAGTATCCTCTTGTACTTGCGGAAAATAATAGAAACTAGTTACCCCAAACTTCATTTCACGTGCAACATAAATTCGTTGAGATGTTGTACATCGCAATTTAAAACAACTACCTTCTACTATCTTTTTTGATCTGGCCATGAAATTTGATTAATACCTGGGCTGAATATACACATTAAACGGTGTGGATTCAATGATGTACTCTGGTTCACTATCAATGATATCCGGAATTATTCTGACTTTGAGTACTATCGCTTCAGATGAGCGTTGGCCTGAAAGTGAAAATTGAAGAACTTTTGTCTGATTCGCATCAACTGTATATGGAATTAACCTGGAATCAGGAACTATATACCCTACACCCTCTTTGCGGGATAATCGTTGGATCTTCTTTAATTTTCGGAAGAAAGATTTATCAGAATTGAAGTAGGCAGTATAGAGGTGGCCATAGAAACTACTTACATATTCAGAAATTTCACCAATACGAGTACATTCAATAACAAATCCTCTATTAACATTGGAAATATTCTCAACCGAAATAATTACAGTATCCTGATTCTTGTTAGTTGATTTTTTATACTCAGCTTTTACTCTAAATGGAGCAATATTTCCATCTTCTTGTCCAAGGCAAGGGTAAAATGATACACAAAAAAAGAAAGCTAGAAATAAGCAACAATTCTTTAGCAACCTCATCAATAAATCTATTGAGCTGTTTATTAAATCACTTCTTATCAAACTGCTGCATTAAATAACTGTAGTAGGAAATCATGCGGCCATAATTATCAATGCTCATGTATTCATTGAAATTGTGAATGCTGCGCTGTTCAAATGGATTCAGCAATACCGGCATAAACCGATAGATGCGATCACTCAGCTCGCCCATGTGTTTACAATCCGTTGCTCCAATGGTGAGATAAGGTGTCACGAGTGTTCCGGGATATAAGTGTCCCACAGCCTCCTGAATTATATCATACCCTCTTCCGTCTGTAGGTGATACGTTGGATGGCTCAACGGGTATTCTTGGTGCATCAATTTCCACCTCAAATCCTTCACATGCTTTTTTGATATGTGCCAGCACATCCTGGGAAGTTTCCCCGGGTAAGATTCTAAAGTTGATCACTACTTCCACTACAGGAGCCAGCACATTATTGCCATCACTCCCCTTCAACTGCGTGATCGCCGTGGTAGTTCTGGTAAGTGCATTTGCCTGTGGCGTTTTAGCCATCTGTTTGAATAACATTCCCTGGAACAACCATTGGTTGGCAATCGCCATACGGCCTGCAAAGCCCATACCCGATCCGGCAACATTCATAAAATCACGGGTAGGTTTTATCATTCTCTGAGGAAGCTGGTTGTTTTCGAGTCGCTGCATAATAATAGCAGCCCGCCCTGCAGCTGTTTGCAAAGGAGGCATAGAAGAATGTCCGCCTGTTCCTTTCACTTTAATCCGATAGCCCACCACCCCTTTCTCCGCAATACCAACAAAAGCGATGTTCTGATTGATGCCTTCCGCTGTACCCGGACTTGCAACAATTCCTCCTTCATCAAAAATGGTTTCGAAGCGAATGCCCTGATTTTTTAAATAAGTAGCCAGGTGAGCCGCACCTCGTAATCCGCCCACTTCCTCATCCGGGTCCAGAGCGATATAAATATCCCGCTGTGGTACAAATTGCTGGGCCAGTAAGGTATCAACGGATTCAAGCAAAGCAAAGACGACACCTTTCATATCGATGGCACCCCGGCCATGAATTCGTCCCTCTGTAACCGCACCAGAAAAAGGAGGATAGTTCCATTTGCTGAATTCTTCCGTTGGTAATGGTGCAGGATCCTCCGACATATCAAACATATTCTGACCGATAGCATCATCATCATGCTCATGGGCACCAGGTGCCACCACATCATAATGACTCATAAATAGCAGGGGCTTTAAGGAGGGATTGCTGCCTTTCCAAACCAATAGCAACTGATGGCCATTGATCAGGGTATCTTTCAGGTTACTAAAGACCCTTGGATAGGCCTCTCTTACATACAATCGGAAAGAGTCATAAACAGGAAAGGGATTTTCAGCACTGTCGATATAACTTACCGTATTGTATTGAAGTCCCGTTGCAAACCGCTTTACACTATGTTCTGAAACGGGTACTTTTAAAGGCTCCGGCTGCTCTGCGGACAATTTAGCAAAAGGATGCGTGTAGGTTTTGAATACAATAACAGCCGCCAAAGCAAGAAGTATTAATCCTAGTAGAATACCCAATTTTTTCATGGTCCTGGTTTAAAGAGAGGTTGATTATGTTTTAAATTACATAATTATATAAACCATACCTAATTAATTATTAATGAAATTGATCAGGTAGTTGGGTAATTTAAATCTAATCAAAATGATATTTCCGAATATACCATCTATCAGCTATCTGCCTAACAGAAATGCCGGCATTTGGATATTCCTGGGGTTCACCTGATTTATTATTATACTGAAAAACAAGCTCTACACTTTCCAGGTATTTTTCTTGGTTTCCTAAAATAAAATTGACTGTACCTTCTAGAGTATCTTTTCGCAAACACTCCAACTTTAAAAGTTGTACCCACTCCTGTTCTTGCAAATTAAAACACCCATCTTTTTTACAACAAAAATCAGTCATCATAGCATCAGAAGAAATATTAATTGCTAGTTTTTCAAGTAATTCGGAATGTTTAAAATAGTATTCTTCAGCTGTATCTCTACACGATGAAAAAATGAAGAGAAAACAAGATAATATTAGCAGGATTGAAGTTTTCATTTGGAATTCTGAACGATTGAGTAAGTACCACTTCCATCAAAATCAAATCCAGTATCAATACCAGGCGCCATAACAATTGCAAAATCAGTTAAATTAAAATTGCCTACAAGTGTTTGTAAATATGTTGAATTTAAGAAATCAGCTCCCATACAATCCACCAACTTCTCATAATCATAAATCTTTATAAAACTTTCAAGAATTTGATCTTTTAAAATGAGGATTAGTCCGGTATCTGTTGAAAACAGGCTTGGATCTTCAGCAAATTCTTCATTGTCATTTTTTTTTATTTGGTCAACATGCAAGGTATCC
>JAGKTB010000451.1:0-3838 GCA_018993145.1 Flavihumibacter sp. | reverse complement strand
TGGCCGAGCAGGAAACAAAGAAAAAGAAACGCAAAAAGAAATAGCTTACTCAAACAAGCGGGAGAAATGATTCTCCAGGTGATTGCGCATGGCATTGCGAAACATTTCCGGACTCCCGTTTTCAATGATATCCACCAGCCCTTTGTGAGAAACATATCGTTTAATGGAAACCTGCTTTTTCAATAATCCACTATGGTGCACATAGTCAAATACAGGTAATAACATTCGCTGGAATTTTTTCAACGTTTCATTGCCGGTTATTTCATACAGTTTACCATGAAAGGCAATTTCATGCTCAATGTTGAAAAGGTAATCCTGAGTAGCATCCGGTTCCTTACTCACAATCTTCTTTAATTCCTTTATATCGGCAGGGGTTATACGTTGAAAAATGAAATCCGCCATACCAATTTCAAGAATCAGCCGCAGTTCAAACATCTCTTTTAAAGTAGCCTGGTCGAGTATATGCGGATTAACACTTTTACTGATGATGCCGAAGATATCCGGACTTGTAATTACCGCACCCTTTTTCTTTTTTGATTCAATCAATCCCATTACGCGCAAGCGAAGCAGCGCTTCTCGAATAACCGTACGGCTCACCCCCAAACGTTCGGCTAATTCCAGCTCCTTCGGGATGCTGTCACCCACGTTCAACTTCTGATCCTTCAGCAACTGAACCAGTTTTGCCTCCACTTTATCCACCAGGGAACTGGTGTCCAATGAACTGAAATCTTCCATTAAGGAATTGATTGCCATACAATTATTATGTAATACTAAATTCTAACAAAACTAGGCATTTCCTGCTTATCCACATGACCAGACAAGTCATGGAAATTTTTTCTTGGTGGATTTAAATTTATTATTATTTTTATTATGTCATACATAATGCATAACTAATTTAATTATGAGAAAAACGATTCCTTGCCGGCTATGGCTCATCTTACTGATAGCATTGCTTGGCTCCACTCAGGTATGGGCACAAAGCCGGACCATCTCAGGAACTGTACGGTCTTCTGAAGACGGAACTGTTTTATATGGTGTTTCAGTGCTTGTAAAAGGTAGTACCACCGGCACTCAAACCGATGAAAATGGTGTATTTCGCCTGGATGCAGTTCCAAATGCTGTGCTGGTTTTCAGTTCACTTGGCTTTGAAAGCCTGGAAATTAAAACTGGTAACCAACTCAGTTTTACAATCAGTTTAACGCCCGCAAATCAGAAAATGGATGAAGTGGTTGTGGTGGGCTATGGAACAATCAAACGTTCCAAAGTAACCTCCTCCATTTCCAAACTCGATAACAAAGTGCTTGAAACAGGTATTCGTTCCAACCCTGCTCAGGCACTTGCCGGAACCATTCCGGGATTGAGGGTTTCTACAGGTACTGGCCGTCCCGGTGCACTTCCTAATATTATACTCAGAGGAGGTACCGGATTTGATGGAAGTGGTAGCCCGCTGATTATCATGGATGGGCAAGTCCGTTCCTCTTTAAGTGATATCAACCCGGAAGAAATCGAAAGCCTGGAAGTGCTGAAAGACGCTTCCTCAACAGCCATATATGGTGCGCGCGCCAGCAATGGTGTTATTCTCATCACCTCCAAAAAAGGAAAAGCTGGAAAAGCTTCCATCAATCTGAAAGCCCGCACCGGTTGGAATTACCTCAACGTTCCCTACAATTTCCTTTCCGCACAGGATTATATAACCTGGCAACGGAGAGGGGTAGTCGAAGCCATTAAAAACGGAACACTGGCCCCCTCTGTATTAGCGGCTGTAGGTCCCCGTGGTACCGGCAATCTCTACAAGGATGCCAATGGAAATGTGCTGGATGGTAATTATGATAGCCGGGCAGTATGGAGCACGATGCGCCTCACCGATGCCAACCGCGAATTGCTTAGCCTCGGACAAGGCTGGAAAACCATGACCGATGCCGTACCTACCAATTCGGCCGGCGCTTATGATCCGAACGGAACTTTTGCCGAACTGATTTATAAAGATTTCAATTATGGCGATTATGGCCTGAATAAATCTGCATTGGTACAGGATTATAATATCGGAATGACTGGTGGTAATGATCGTGGAAAGTACTATGCAAATATTGGTTACTACGATGAAGGAGGTTTATCTCTTGCCACTTTTTATAAGCGGCTTAACCTCGCATTAAACGGAGAATATAAAATCAAGGATTGGTTGAAATCAGAAAGCAGTGTGCAATT
This sequence comes from Flavihumibacter sp., assembly GCA_018993145.1. Lineage (GTDB taxonomy): Bacteria > Bacteroidota > Bacteroidia > Chitinophagales > Chitinophagaceae > Flavihumibacter. The sequence goes on along the minus strand of JAGKTB010000451.1, from coordinate 1,633 downwards.
CATCAAAGCAAACTGGCGCGATCAATCGCTTCAAAATGGTGAAGCCAACTATTGGGGTCGAATGCTTTCAGCACCTCCAACCATGCGTGGAACCAATATGAACGGAGAATTGCTGCTTGGCAGGGATGCCAGTGATGGTAATCCCGTAATCAATATAGATAAGTACCATCGTAAAAATCAAACGGATAAATTAACACTTGGACAGGCCTTCACGGTGAATTTTCACAAGGATCTATATGCGAAAATTGGTGGTATTATGATGTATGATGAAGGATTGTACGAAGCCTTTAACCGCGATTTCAGAACCGGTTTGTTAAGTTATACCAACCCGAACACAGGGTGGAACAGAACCCGCTCCAGCAGTAATTCCTTTAATCGCACAACCCGTCAAACCTACAATGCCATTCTGAATTATACGTCCAGTTTTTCTGATATGCACAACCTTGGTGCGATGGCAGGTTTTGAATATTATACCGTCTACAATACGGGCTTCTCAGCTGGTGGAGCTCTCGCTCCGACGGATGATTTCCAGGATCTCGGGTTAACGCTGAACAACGCAACAACGCAAACAAGAAGTATGGGATCTTTCCATTCGAGGGAGCGGATCATGTCTGGTTTTGGACGTATCAACTACGATTACGATGGGAAATACCTGGCCACCTTCACAGTGCGAAGAGATGGATATTCCCGGTTAATCGGAGACAACCAGTATGGTACCTTTCCGGGACTATCAGTAGGATGGATGGCACATCGTGAAAATTTCCTGGCATCAACTGACAAATGGCTGTCATACCTCAAACTAAGAGCCAGCTGGGGAAAGAATGGAGATATTGGAATAGGCGCCAATGAAGGGATCGGTTTGTATGAACTGCAGGGTTCCTATGGAGCACAAGACGCTTACAACGGTGTGATTGTATTTTTGCAAACCGGAATCGCCAACCCGCAACTCACCTGGGAAAAATCAAATACGGTTGAAGTAGGTGCCGATATGGCTTTCCTGAATAATAAGATAAATGCTTCGATCGCGTATTACAACAGGTTAACTACCGACAAATTGGCCTTTATCAATTTACCCGTGTCATCTGGCTTGTCCTCACTCCGTACCAATAACGGGAGTATACGAAATAAAGGCGTGGAGATGGAATTGTCGTATCGCCTGATAAAAGGAAAAAATTTTCGCTGGACCATCGGAGCCAATGCCGCCTGGAATAAAAACATTATCGTCAAACTTCCTTCCAATGGCAATGAAAACAATCGCCAGGGAGGAACCCAAATTTATGATCCTAAAACCGGAAGGATCATCTGGGTTGGTGGATACCAGGAAGGCCAAGAGTACGGAGAAATATTTGGATATGTAAGTGCAGGAATCATCCGTACTCAAAAAGATCTGGATGCCTATAATGTAATTGATATAGCAGCCGGTGAAGCACAATATGGTTCAGCAGCCGGAAAGCGGGTTGCCAGTCAGGCACTTATCAGCCAATTAGGACTCACCAATCATATTTCAACCAAACTGGGTGATATGATGTGGAAGGACCTGGATAAAAACGACACTATTGATTACCGGGATCGTGTATCACTGGGCAGAATCATTCCCCGGTGGACTGGAGGCTTAAATACTACTGTATCTTAT
>JAGKTB010000083.1:0-3170 GCA_018993145.1 Flavihumibacter sp. | reverse complement strand
ACACCTACTCCGATATTTTGACGAAAGTTATTCGACATCTGTGTTCCCCAGCCGGTCCATAATTCACCAAAATTTTTATTGCCTTGTGTTATCTGCACATTGGGCGACTGTATAGGCACGAGGGTACCATTTACATTCACCGCACCATTTGCAGGATTGGGAGCATTATAACCCAGGAAATTAGCTCCTGTTATTTTTCGGTTGGAACTCGCAAAGTTGGAAGCCAGTCCACCAAAGGCAAAAAAACTGGGATATAAACCTGCCTTTGCAGATTTAATATTGTATTCAAGTGATTTTTTACGCAGGTCATTTGCCTTGATTACCGGTTGGTTTTGCAAAGCCATCTGGTAAACCATTTCCGGTTCCAGCTCTGCAATCGGATCAACCGGAATTCTGTCAACCGGCGGTACTGAAATGGCAAAAGGAGCTCCGGCATCCAGCGCCAGCAGGGCTTTTAAAGACAGCAGGTTCAATTCATAGGTCGACTGAGCCGTGATCAGGGAAGAACTATCCCTTGCTAATTGGGCTTCCAGATCCACCGCATTAAGCTCAGGCACAGTTCCGGCCTCTACTCTTTTCCGGGTATCATTCAACTGGCTTTGACTCTGTTTCACCTGAACTTCTACAATATCTACCTGCACTTTAGATAAAAGCGCGGTCAGATAAGCGGTAGCTACATTCAGGGCCAGGTCATTTTTGTTTTTTTCCACATCCGCCAGGGCAGCTTCCGCCTCGAATTTGGAAGCCAGCATCGTATTGGTAATCCTGTTCCAGTTAAAAATGGTCACATTCGTATTAAACTGGAATCCCTGGAAAAGCAGCTGCTGATTGGTAAACAGGTTGGTGGTAGGGTCAATGGAACGACCGAACTGGTAACCGGTATTGGTATTAAAATCAGCAGAGGGTACCCAGGCTTTTTTACCTTGTTTGTATAAAAGTTCACTGATCCGCCGCTGTACATCCGCCTGTTTGGTTGATATGTTATTGGCGATGGCATATTCCACACAACGCCTCAAATCCCACTCTTCCTGTGCCTGGCTTTCAAGCCCTAGTCCCATTCCCAATAGTAAACAATAGGATAACCGTTTAAAAAATCGCATGCAAATTGGTTAAGGGGTTAAAAATAAAGAATTCAATGGCATCCTGCCGACCGGTCATATAATTATCGTGAAAAAACTCCCCATCAACCGCCAGAAGCGGATAAAAAGGCCTGATCAAGATCAGTAATCAGGTAATCGGCTGATTCCTGGCCAATGTATAACCGAAGCATCCGGTGTTCTTTTTTCTCCGGACGAAAATGCTCAGGCCTGATTCCTGCACATTTGGGAATGATCAGGCTTTCATGACCACCCCAGCTTACAGCCATAAATATGTGCCGGAGCGCCTCGCAAAACCGAATGATTTCCTCCCGATGTTCCGTTCTATATATAAAAGTGAGCAATCCACAGGCACCGCTCATCTGTTTCTTTGCCAGCTCATAGTCAGGAAACTCAGGATCCAGTGGGAAAAGACAGGATTCCACTTTCGGATGTTGCCTTAGGTAGGCAAGTACCAGCCGGGTTGTTTCACTCACCTGCTTCAGCCGCATCGGCAGTGTTCTTAAGCCCCGAATCAGCAGCCAGGCATTAAAAGGCTGAATCCCGCTTCCAATTGTCAGGTATTCGGACTCAAAAATCTTTCGGATCATAGCTGCAGAACCGCTGATCACTCCTGCAACGGTATCTGAATGTCCGCCTATGTATTTGGTGGCTGATTGAATAGATAAATCGATCCCTAGTTCAATCGGTCGTTGATACAATGGTGTACAATAACTATTGTCCACTATAGTGATGATTCCCCTGGACTTTGCCAGTTTTGCTATACCTGCAAGGTCCTGGATCGCATAATTCCAGCTATTGGGAGATTCCAGATAAATCAGCCGGGTGTCAGGACGAATTGCCTCTGCATATTGTTCCACTGAGCCACCATCTACATAGGTAGTTTCCACATTGAAACGGGGAAGTACAACCGAAAACAGCCGCTCTGCCCAGGTATAAGGTTTACGCACTGAAACGATATGGTCCCCTGCTTTCACATTCGCAAATACAGATGCAAAGATCGCGGCGGCACCACTGTTGAGAACGAGGCAGTCCTCCGCTCCATCCAGTGCTGCCAGTTTTTTTCTAAGGATATCAACTGTTGGATTGAGGCCCCTGCTGTAGAGGTACCCTCCCATTTCATCAGCAAAAGCAGCCGACAAATCATCCACTTTCCGAAACACAAAATTGCTGGTTTGCATAATCGGTGGGGACATGGCATTGAAATACTGCTCCCTTTCCTCTCCCAGTTCGTTTATTATGTAGGACAGATCCATCTTAACTATGTTTTATGCCCTTGCTTTTCCGAACCACCAGGAAATAAATTCCCAGGAATACAGCGAATACCGCCAGTCCGGTTAATGCAAGAACAGGTGTGTTGATCGCAATACTGATTCCGACAAAGGTATAGGCAATCATAAAAACAAGGGGTAATACGGGATACCATTTCATGGTATAAATACCGGTTCCATCCAGGTGTTTGGTTCGTTTGCGAAGGATAAAAATCGTTGCTGCAGATGTTGCCATACCAATTGAATCCAGGAAAATCGTAAAGCCAAGAATTTTCTCAAAGGTGTTGGCAAAAAACAGGACGATGATACAGATAGCAGCAAACACGGTCAGACTAACGGTTAGTACCCCACGCTTTTCATCGGTTTTGGCAAACATACCGGGGAGGATACCATCTTTACTCATGGCATACATAACCCTGGGATTACTCAGTAGCAATACATTCACATAAGCCAGTACAGCCAGGAAAAGCAGGAGCGTAAAAATGGTTTTACCGGTTGGACCAAACATTTTTTCCGCCACTACTGCTGCAATACCTCTGGTGGATTTCAGTGCTTCAAAACCAATGCTGTGTACATAGGCCATCTGCACCAGCAAATAAAGTCCGATGATCATCAGAATGCCGATCACAATTCCTCTCGGAAGGTTTTTACGTGCATCTTTTACTTCCTCGCCAAAATTGATGGTTTGCTGGTACCCACCGTAGGTGAAAGAAACCGCAATCAGGGCTACGCCAAAGGAGTAGATGAGGGAGGAGGGGGGAATGGAAGATGGAGGAATGGAAGATGGGGGAAGGGAGGAGGG
>JAGKTB010000082.1:0-14211 GCA_018993145.1 Flavihumibacter sp. | reverse complement strand
TCAAAAACGAAGGCAACCTCTCCGGTTTATATGAATCACTTCGTTTCCTGACCATAGATAATGACGGAACAATCTGGGCTTCTCATCCCTACCGGGGTATTTACAAAATCGAATTATCAGGTGACCGTACCCGTTATGATGCCAGGTTGTATACAGCGAAAGACGGTTTGCCATCAGATTTGGGTAATCATGTTTTCAGAGTTCAGAACAGGGTAGTATTTGCAACCGAGAAAGGTGTATATGAGTTTGATGCAACCAGCGGAAGGTTTGTGAAATCCGCTTTTTTGGGAAATGTTTTGGGAGAAATGGAAATCAGGTATCTGAAAGATGATATTCAGGGGAATATCTGGTTTGTTAGCGGGAAACGCATGGGTATATTGTTGAAGGAGGAAGGGAAGAGGGGGGATGGAGGAGGATTTTTGGAGCCTGTGTATTTTCCGGAACTGACAGGACAGATATTATCCGGTTTTGAACAGGTATATCCTTATGATCCGCGGAATGTATTCATTGCTTCTGAGAAAGGATTAATACATCTGAATCTGGAAAAGTACCAGGCGAATCGGGTCCCCTTAACCGTACAACTAGGCCAGGTGAGAGCTATAGGTAACAGGGATAGTATCCTCTATGGCGGATTTGGAAACTGGGAAGCACCAAACCTGAACAGTCATTTCAGCGCATTCCGGTTTGAATTCAGCGCGCCATATTACGGTTTATCCAATACCATTGAATATAGTTATAAACTGGAAGGGTTTGATGCAGACTGGAGCGAATGGTCGGTAAGAACGGAGAAGGATTACACCAATCTGACGAGTGGAAGTTATGTATTCAAAGTAAAGGCAAGAACCAACCTGGGTCGTGAATCGGAGCCGGTAGCGTATCGGTTTACGGTATTGCCACCCTGGTACAAAAGCATTTATGCATACCTGTTATACGCGGGACTAATAGGGTTGCTGTTGTTGGCATTGGTTCGCTGGCAGCGGAATAAATTAAGGCAACAGCAGTTAAAGTTTGAAGAACAACAACGGCAATTGGAAATTCTGCATCAGTTGGAGATTGAGCAAAATGAAAAAGCGATCATCCAGTTGCAAAAGGAAAAACTGGAGAATGAGGTAAAGTACAAGAATAAGGAACTGGCGGATGCAGCCCTGCACCTGGTGGAACGAACCGATGCGTTGGCCCGGGTGAAAGAGGAATTGCAGAAACTCTATAAATCGAGTGAACAGGATGCAAGTTTGAAAAAAGCATTACAACTGGTGAATGATATTGAGCGCAACAATGAAAACTGGGATCGGTTTGCAGTACGCTTTGATGAAATCAACAATGATTTTCTGAAAAAAATCAAAGGGCTCTATCCGCAATTGACAAGTACAGACCTTAAGCTTTGCGCCTACCTTCAATTGAATATGTCTTCCAAGGAGATCGCACAGTTAATGAATATATCACTTCGGGGTGTTGAAATCTCCCGGTATCGGTTGCGTAAAAAATTGCAGTTGCCAACTGAGAAATCCTTTGTTGAGTTTTTTGCGGAATTGAGCTAGTTAGCGATGCTTACTATGCAAGCATCCAGCTATAAACTTCCTTTGCAATGTTCCTCCATAAGGGCTGGTCGAAAGCCCATACTTCGATGCATTGTTCCAGGATGATAAATGAACCAATATAAAGTGAAACCGGGTGGATTTTTTTTAGTCGTATCCAGTCGTGTACCCATAAAAATAGGATCAGACTATCTGCCAGTACCAGGGCAAACCAGATTTCAGGATGGGGAACTGAGGGGAAGTAATGCCGGAACCGAAACCAGGCGGGCCATAGAACCACAATTGTTGCCAGTAACATAAACCTTTTGTGAAAGTCGGGGCGGTTTCTGTTCCAGATTCCTGCAATTACTAAAGCGAAAAACAACAATCCGGAAACGATGGTTCCCAGAATAGAAGAGTAGGCGCTATCTCCAAGTCCGGCTGCCAAATCCCGATCAACCACAAATTTGCCAGTAGGGAATAACGTTATTGCAATACCCGCAGCCATGATAAATCCCAATATGCCCAGTCTTGCATGCAGGGAATAGTGGGAGCGCCTGATTAAAACAGCCTGGATAACAAACAGGATGATCCATCCGAACGCAAATGCACCATGTAAATGAATGATGAAGGGAGCTTCAAAGCTTCCCCGGGAAACCGGCAGAAAGAAGGTTTTGCCAAAACCGATAAAGGCAGCGGCTAATCCTGTCAGTGACATGCCAAGGAAAAAAGAAGTACGGCTGTTTTGGTTTTGGAATGAAGCAGACATTTATTACCCGGTTACTGTTTTACCAATTTTCATCTCCCATAAAACCAACAGCATTATGATTGCTATTTCGCCCATAAAATAAAGCCACCCAATTGTTGTTATCTGTTGGAAATGCAAAAGCAGAATTCCCAGACTGATGACACAATATACAGCATTTGCGATGGAGATGACCTTTAGTAAAGGCTTCCATTTAGCAGGATTGAACCTTGCATAATTGTACAACGAGTAAATGGCAAAGCATACAGCGATACCTCCAAGCAGTTGGGTGTAAGAATCCGGTAATCCAAATATGCCAGGAAAGAATACGGGTAACAGTAATAATAAGCTGGCTGTTCCAATTGCGCCCATCCCATCGATCAAAAACAGTTTTTTGGGGTCATTCATTTTGTTGAATTGTGATGTTTGTCAAAACCTCCCGCATCATGCTGATAATCTGTTCCATTTCGCTTTCATCCAAATGTCCAAAGCCCATCCGCATAGCTGTCAGGTTTTTTTGCTGATACAGCAGGGTTCGGGGAATGAATACGTCTTTTGCTTCACAGACTTTGCTGAACTTCGCCAGATTCAGTTCTTTTTGCCATTCCAGCCAAAAGGCGAGTCCGCCATTCGGGGGTTCAAACTGAAGTTGGTCGCTAAAATATTCGTTCAGCAATTCAACCAAATTCTTTCTCCGTACTCCATATACCTGAAGCGATTTCTTCAATAAACGATGCATCTCCCCCTCTTCAATAAGTTCCCCCAATACCTGCTCCAATAGCGGATCACCCTGGCGATCCAGTACCTGCAGGTGTTTTTGCAGTTCAATAATCAGGTTTTCCGGGGCAACCACAAAGCCTGTCCGGAAACCGGGTGCCAGCGATTTTCCAAAGGTTCCGCAATACACTACCATGCCACTGGTATCAGCACTCGCAAGGGGTAAAACGGGGCTTTTATCGTAATGAAAATCGTAATCAAAATCATCTTCCAGGATGATGAATCCAAACTCAGCAGATAACTTCAGGAGCTCTAATCGCCGGCTTGCACTTAAAGTTACCGTCGTTGGATAATGATGATGTGGAGTTATATAAAGTAATCGAACCGGTTGCTTTTCGCAAAGTTTTCTGACTGCTTCTACATCAATTCCCTCTCCATCTACCGGTACAGTTTTGATGTGTGCGCCCGCCTGTTGAAAGATCATGTTCATGATGTAGTAACTGGGGGTCCCAACTACAACGGTGTCGCCGGGCTGAAGCAGCAAATTTGCCGTTATAAAAAGGCTCATTTCTGTTCCCCGGGTAAGCAGGATATTGTCTGGTGAAACATGAAGTCCGCGTGTGAGATTCAGAAAATTGGCTAGTTGCCTGCGGAAATACAGATTGCTTTCGGCCTGCTGGTATCCCAGGTGTCGCCGGTTGATTTTGCGTTTAAGGCTGGTGTTGTAATACCTGCTCAATTGATCCAGCGGTGTTAGCCGGTAATCTGGCAAACCATCATTCAGGTGGAACCGGGCTTTGCTGTATCCAATAGGGTTATCCAGCAGGCTGGATTTTTTAAACTGAAAGCCGGTAACCGATGGGTATTCAATCAATTGAACTGTTTGCCCGGCCTGGAACTTTGTCGGCCTGGGGTCAGCTTTTCCGATTATAAAACTGCCTTTGTTAGGATGAATTTCCAACCAACCCTGGGCATCCAGTTCCTGGCAGGCCATAATGATCGTATTGCGATGCACCTGTAAAGCTTTTGCGAGGATCCGGGTACCAGGTAAACGGGTACCGGCAGGCAGGTACCTGCGCTGAATGGCATTGATCACCTGGTGTGCAATCTGCAGGTAAACTGGAGTGCCTGAGGATCGGTCCAACTGAATGATGGATTCAAATGGTATACTAACCGGACTAGCCATTATCTTAAAACTGGTACATGTATGTAGACCGGCAAGGTACTAGTTTTGGCCGCAAATTGAATTAAAGCTATGGTTTCCAGGAACGTATTCATTAAAGTGACAGGTTTAATCTCATTGGTAACGGGTTTATTTTCAGAAACTTATAGTCAGAATAAACGATCGGATCTGGATCCCGTAACGGTAACGGCTTCTGTAAACCCGATTCAGACTTCCCGTACCGGCAGGAATGTATTTGTAATAAAAGGCGATCGCTTCCTGGAATTGCCGGTTCAATCAGTTGATGAATTGTTACGCTTTTTGCCCGGCGTGGAAATGCAGATGCGCGGACCGGCAGGCAGCCAGGGTGATATCGTTCTGAGAGGCGGGAGTTTTCAACAGGTGCTGGTATTGCTGGATGGGGTTCGGTTGAACGATCCCAATACCGGGCATTTTTCCGGTTATATCCCTCTTGCTCCAGCGGAAATCGACCGTATTGAGATTTTAAAAGGAGCTGGCTCCGCGATTTATGGAGCGGAAGCGGTGGGTGGGGTAATTCATATCATCACAAAAACTTATGCGAGCAGGGCTGACGGAGCAGATACCCTTGCAGTACAGGCACAGGCTGCCATTGGTGAATACCGTTATGGATCGGTGCAGGCGGGGGCGTTTGTACGAAAGGGGGGCGCGGCTTTCAGCGCCGGGTTGTTATCAAATAACGCAGATGGACAACCGCAAAGGGGAACAAGAGGTTTTTTTCATAACAATACTGTTTCCATCTCTGCCAGCCAGTGGTTGAATGACCAGTGGAAAATCAGTGCCAGAGCGGCTTTTGATCATCGTGATTTTGGTGCGCAAAACTTCTATACCACTTTTGCATCGGATACGGCAACTGAAAAAATCAAAAGCTGGTGGACACAGGTTCAGGCGCAGCGCGTGGGTAAGCGGGATCGCCTGGTGCTCGACCTCGGTTATAAACACCTGGTGGATCAATTCGCTTTTAATAAAAGTTCGGTAGCAAACAGAAGTGTGAGCGAACTGGTACAGGCACAGGTGCGGGATGAGATCCGCTTTACGGAAAAGACAGAACTTACAGTTGGTTGGCAGTTTATCAGTAAAAAAATCGCTTCAAATGACAGGGGTAATCATACGGTATTACAGAGTGGTGCCTTTGTTGTATTGAACCAGCAGTTAGGGGATAAATGGACTGTAAGTCCGGCACTGCGACTGGAATGGAATGAACGCTCTGATGCGGAACTGATTCCGCAATTAAATATTTCTTATCACAGCGGGAACTGGCAATTGCGCGGCAGCGGGGGTAAAACGATTCGTGATGCCGACTTTACCGAACGCTTTAATAATTACAACCGGGCACTGGTTACCGGTGGCCGGATTGGTAATCCGGATTTGAATCCGGAACGTTCCTGGAGTTATGAATTCGGTGCGGATTATTATCTGAACAGTCGCTTCAAACTGGCAGCTACTTATTTTCAGCGGTTTCATGAACAGCTGATTGATTGGACAAATACGCCCTATGCGGAGATGCCGCGCAAGGAAAATCTATCCCCAACCGGTTCCTATGCTTTGGCTAAAAATATTGCCCGTGTGAATACCAAAGGGGTGGAATTGGATGGACAATTTCAGCAACGGATCAGTGAACGCCAGGAGCTCTGGGTGAATGCCGGGCTTACCTGGATTGAATCCCGGAGCAATGAATCCACCCCTTCACTTTATTTGTCTTCGCATGCGCGTTGGCTCATGCACCTCAATGCGCAGTACCGGGTGGGAAGATTTTCAATGAGTTTGGGCGCCTTGTATAAATACCGGCTGGCTCAGGAGGCTCCTGCAATCGGATCGGTATTAAACCGGGATTATTTCCTGCTGAACGCCAAACTCCAGGCTGCAGTTTGGAAACAGCAACTTCGGTTGTTCATCCAGGTGGATAATGTACTGGATGTTTCTTACCAGGATTTGTTAGGTTCGGTTATGCCTGGCCGTTGGGTAATGGGTGGGCTCAGTTTCAGACTCTGATCCACTAAGCATCCTTCGGATGTTTGGGGGCTTCTTTTTTTGCAGGTCGGGTTGGCTTATCCAGATCGATAACTTTGATAACGGTCCGGATAATATCAATCACCACCGGAGCACCAATACCCAGCCTTTGTGCGTTGGTATTGGCCGGAGCGATGGATATGCTGGTCGGATCGAATAAGATATAATTGATCAGGTTTTCACCATCCTGCGTCGTTTCAGGAACATACACCTGAATGGTAGTTTTTTTATACCCATCCGGATAATAACGCACATAATATCCTTCGGCATGGCGATACCATTGGTTCAGCTTGAATTCAGGATTGCGCATCTGTGAAAGCGTTCGGGGTACCGCAATGCGCTCATAGGCCTCATAAGAATTTACACCAGTATTGAAAATGTCCTGAATGTCTCCGAGTGTTCCACCTGAGGGCATAACTGCTGCAACAGTTTTTACAATCCCCATTACGCCACCATTCAGTTCAAAGATCTGCTTGGAATTGAGTAATCTTCGACCGGTGTATTGCACGGGCGTAGGTAGTTTACTGAATTCGGTTCTGCTCATCACACCCCATAACAAAAGCTGAATATTCCTCTGATCAAGATCGTTAGCGGTTTGTGAATTTTTTAAAATGGTCTCGATAATTTCTCTCCGGGGATGATTCAGTGGAGCCTGGAAGTAGGCATCACGGGGTGTTGGATCTGGTGTACCGGGCTGCAAACAATAGGATTTAAACTCGGCGGTATACAATCCTGGTTTTAAAACAAAACTGCCATTTTCAGTCTGGGGTTGCTCCACCATTGATAAAGATCCAGTGTCCTGTAGTTCAAGGGATTGCACAGTATACTTTGGTTCTGTTGAAGTAGTTGTGGTAACCGTTTTACGGGAACTGCAGGCCATGAAAACCAGGCTGAGCAGGCTGAAGGATAGCGCTAATCTAATCATGGTACGGAGGAATTAGTTCCCTTTATAACGTAATTTTTTGTTGTCAGGTATATGTATTACCGAACTACTTACTGGTGCCAGACTCCTGAAATACCGCTCAACCAATTTTCCTGCTGGCAATGACAGGAGCAAATAATTTTGATAGTATATGAAACCGGGATCATTGCTAACCATTTTCTTTTTGTTGTTTTCATTGTTTTCGCATGCCGGAACAAAGGTGTATGACCATCCCCCTATCCAGGTAACTGTTTTCAATGAAAAGAAAGAACCGCTCGATTTTGTCAGTGTTCGTATTCTGCAAAAGGCTGATTCCACCAGAGTGTTCAGCACGGTCAGCGATTCTACCGGAAATCTCGCCCTTCCGGATCTTAAACCCGGAGATTACCTGCTTTGTGTTAGTCGCGTTGACTATGAACCCGCCTGCCAGGACCTTATCATTTCTGCCACCAACACAAATACTGCCCCACGGATACTTACTATTATACTCCATGCCTCCAGGCAGTTAAGCACTGTTACTGTCACGGCCAAAAAACCTCCGGTTCAGTTCCTTTCTGACCGTACCGTGATCCGCGTGGATGCCAGTATCAATAATGCTGGCACTACTGCATTGGAAGTACTCGAACGTTCACCCGGCATTACGCTCGATAAGGATGGCAATATCAGTTTGAAAGGCCGCGACCAGGTGCTGGTGATGATTGATAACAAACCAAGTTATCTTACAGGCCCCGAATTGAACGCTCTGCTCCAGGGAATGAGTAGTAATGACATTGAAACAATTGAACTTATCGACAATCCGCCTGCCAGATATGATGCGGCCGGAAACGGTGGAATCATCAATATCCGATTGAAGAAAAACCGGCAGCGCGGTTTCAACGGCAACCTGAGTTTATCGGGTGCCCAGGGGATTTATCCAAAATCGAATAATGCCCTTTCGCTCAATTACTACAGCGGAAAAGTCAATTTGTATGGTAATTACAGCATGACCATTAACCAGAATCTGCTGGATATGTACGCATTCCGCAGTTATTATGCGGATGATGATAAAACCCTTTTATCTACCCTGGAACAACCCACTTTTATCCAGTCGACTGGAAAAAATCATACGCTTAGAACCGGGCTGGATTATACCCTGAATAAAAAAACATCGTTTGGTATCGCATTGGCCGGAACAAAAATCGACCGAACCGGTACGGGCAGAGGTGAAGCGAGTTGGAAATCAGTCAACAGCCAGCCAGATTCACTGATACGAACCAGCAATTCCAACAGTACGGATTGGAAAAATGCTTCAGTCAATGTAAACCTCCGCCACCAGTTTTCTGACAAACAGGAACTTACTGCAGATCTCGACTGGCTGGGTTACCAGATCGAAGGCGGCCAGGGTTTTCAGAACATCCGGAGTGATAATAACCCATATACAGAATCCTTCCTGGGAGAATTACCCAGCAAGATCAGGATCTTGTCCTTCAAGGCGGATCACCAGTTACAACTTCCGAAACAGTACAAACTTGAAACAGGAGTAAAATGGGCTGCTACTTCCACGAACAACAAAGCTGCTTATACAATTAATAAAGGTGGTGGCTGGGAAGAGGATCTTGGCAAAAGCAACCAATTCCTCTATGATGAACAGATACGCGCAGCTTATGCAAGCCTGGAGAGAAAGATCAATCGCTGGTGGTACCAGGTGGGTCTCCGGTATGAACACACCTCTTATGATGCGCATCAATTAGGCAATGCCGTTATAAAGGATTCTGCTTTTTCCAATCAATATGGAAGTTTGTTTCCGAGTCTGCAGGCAAGTGTTGAACTTGATTCCCTTAATGAACTCAGCTTAACGATGAATAAACGGATTGACCGGCCACCATATCAGCGACTCAATCCGTTTGTATTCATCATTAACAAATACACGTATCAGAAAGGAAACCCGTTAATGAAGCCGCAGTTCACCTATACAGTTGAGCTATCGCATAGTTATAAAAACCTGTTGAGTACAAGTATTTCGTATAGTGATACCCGTGATTATTTTTCACAAATCTTTTTATCTGATAGTACTGGCACGTTTTATTATTCCGAAGGCAATCTTGGAAGAAGAAAAATTCTTGGTCTCTCGGTTTCTTTCAGTGAGCAATTGTTGCCGTTCTGGAATTTCAGTTCACAAGTTGATCTTCAGCATAAGAGGTTGAAAGGGTTTGTCTGGAAGCCATTGGAAGCAAGCATCACACAAGTAAGTATTTCAATCAACAATCAGTTTAAACTCGGCAAGGGCTGGGCAATGGAGGCCTCAGGGTTCTGGATCAGCCGCAGCCAGGCAGATATACAGGAAGTAGTGGAGCCAACCGGACAAGTAGGAATCGGAATTTCTAAACAGGTACTAAAGAATAAGGGTAGTCTGAAACTTACGGCGCGTGATATTTTCTATACACAGGATATGGAAGGGTTTACAATTTTCAACCAGGCTACTGAGTATTTTCGTTTACAGCGGGATACACGTGTAATTAATCTGGCGTTCACCTGGCGATTCGGCAAACAAAGTAAAGCAACACCCCGCCGCACGAACAAAGTGGATGAAGCGGATCGGGTAAGTGGATAAAAAAAGAGCCGGTACTTAACCGGCTCCTTTTTTAGTTGCGTTTCTTTTTTCTTGTTTTCTTTTTCGGTGGCTTGGCTGGCTCTTCTTTCTTACTCAAATCTTTTACGCGGATATTCCGGAAGAACAGCGTATCTCCATGTCCGAGGAAACCGATATGCCCGGTTATACGTTTAAGTCCCGGATGCTCCCGCTTATCTACAGTGCCATTTGCAGATGCTGCGGCAAGATCACCTTCCGTAATAACGGTACCGTTCAGGGTCACTTTGATTTTATTTCCGATCAGTTCGATTTCCTGCTGGTTCCATTCGCCTACCGGTTTCAGGTAACCTCGTTTGGCTGGCAATACACCGTAAACAGAACCATGGTACTGGTAAACCTGCAGATTTTTGTAGATATCAGCATCATTATCCAGGATCTGAATTTCCATTCCTTCATAAGCGGCGTCTCCTTCGAGTGGAGCGCGTACACCTACCCCGTTGTTGGCACCCGGGGTTAGTTTGAATTCGAAGCGGAAAACAAAATCGGCGTATTCATCTTTGGTAAAGAGATTGCCATGTCCGCCTCTTTTCGGGTATACGGCAATGTTACCATCTTCGATAATATAAGCGGATTTGTTGCCAACCCACTCGTGCAGGCTGGTGCCATCGAACAACACCTTGAATCCTTCAGCTTTTTCTGCATCACTGAGTTCGAAGGGCTCAGGAGTTTTGATTTCCCTGATAAGCACATCACGATAGGCAACATAGGTTCCATGTGCTTGCAGTTCGATCTGCTCTTCACGGAACAGGGGCAGGTTGCGATCCCAGTAATTTTCCAGGGGAACTTTATCAACTACCAGCTTGCCATTGAGGTAAACGGTTACCATATCGCCTTCCATCAGGATGCGGAACTGATTCCATTCACCTATTGCATTATCAGCCACCTGCGTTGGCTTACTAGGGTTTTTTTGGTTATTGTAAAGACCTCCGGATCCTACTTGCGCACCCACATCTCTGCGGGCAGTGTCCCAGATCTGAACCTGCGGTGTGCCACGCAGGTAAATCCCGGCATCGCCATCCTTGGTTATCTTCCAGTCAACGAATAGTTCAAAGTCGCGGTACTTTTTATCAGTACATAGATTATCTCCATGACCATTAAATACCAGCAACCCGTCTTTTACCGACCAGCCTTCCCGCATTTTTGCATTGGCTTTGTCCTGCTCACGGGCCAGCGTAATGACATCCATTTTAGCGCGACTGATAGGATTTCCTACCAACCCTTTCCATCCAGTGAGATCGCGTCCATTGAAAAGGGGAACGAAATCACCTTCTTTTGGCAAAATGGCAAGATGTTTTCTAACGGCAGCTTTCAGGTAATCGCTTTCATTACCTGAAACGGTGGCGATGGCTTTCTCCAGAATCTGATGAACCTGCGCGCCTTTTAACTGATCGTTGTTCAGGCAGGCATTCATCACCGCATTGGCCGCAGTATTTTTCAGGGAGGGATCCTCCATGAAACTGGCTGTATATAACAGTGACGGATAAGTGCTGATATTCCCCAGTTGGCTGATCAGGGTTGCCTTTTGTCTATTATCCGCTTTAGGCAGGAGATCGCGGATCATCAGGTATTTGTTTTCAGCCGGTTGATTACTGCTTCGTAATTGCTGAATAAAGGCAGCGATCAATGATTTGCTAAGTTCCGGGGTTTGTTCTGCATTGGCCAGGCGGAAAACGGAAGCAAGCGCTTCGCCATCTTTCCATCCGCCGAGTGCATCCGCCATTTTCATGCGTGACTCAGCACTGGCAGCATTGAATCCGCCAAGAACTTCCTGCTCGAACACTTTGCCACCCAGTGAAGCCAACACCCGGTAGTAGTTGGACTGCTTATTGGCTGGCAGAGAACGGTATACATTCAATAGTTGGTTGGTTTGAAGGTTTGGATTTTTGATTCCCTTCAATGCGCTGATCACAATATCCTGGCGGTTTTTAAGATCCTGATCGGATGGGCCATTAGCTAATAAGGGGAACAGGCTTTCAAGCTGATCTGGAATAACCATTTTTGTAAGCGCTTGAGCAGCAGCTTCTTTCAATTGTTTATCAGAACTGCTCAGGTAAGGCAAAACCATTGGTACCTGCGAAGCAGCAGCGCGTTCTCCCAGCACATTGATACTTGCTATTTTCCCTTCTGTTCCGCTATTTGCAAGTGCGGCGGATGCAACCTCAATAGTGGAAGCTGGTTCCCCTAGCAACAGGGCTTTTTGAATACCCATTGCTTCCTGCATATTGGAAGATTTAAGCAGGTTTCCTAAAACAGGTAAAGCTTTGGAACCGGCCAGTTGAACGGCGGCATTCATCACGGATGAACGAATTGCCGGATCTTTTGAATCCAGTAATTGAAGCGCCATTGGTGCAGCTGCTTCGATGTTTTTAGAGGCCAGCAGGTTAACCAGCTCTGTTTTTGCTGCAGGATTCAGACTGCCTGCTGCTTTTATCCAGGCTGGAGCAGATTCCCTGGTAATATAAGGAGCAGCAAATTGGAGAGCCGACTGGCGATAGGCGGCATTTTTATCCTTTAAAGCGCCCTGTAGTAAAGGGATAGCTGCTTCTCCCTGGAGGTTACTGATCAGCTTAAGCAATGCGATGCGGGTAGCAGCCTGTTCTGGTTTGGTCAGGCTGTTCATGAGGCTGCCTGCTTTTTTTACCGTGGCTACTTTATTAGTTGTCTGTTGCCCAAGTAATTCCAGGTAGGCAGCGGTTGCCTCACTATTTTCAAAACGGTATCCGGCTTGTTTTGCGGCAACAGATAACATGTTTTCCGCGGCAGGTGATCCGATTGATGCAAGCGCGTAGTAAGCAGCATTTTTCAATGGACCATCTGCTGATTTGGCAATAGCCAGAATGTCGGCTGTGGCAGGTTGATACTTTGCATATCCAAGTGACTGAACCAGGTAGATTTTACTGTTACCTTCGGCTGATTTCAGCGCTTCGTGTAAGGATGACAGTGATTCCTTTGTGTTTATGGTTGCCAATACGCGGCTCGCGGCATCCGATAACCGATCCTTGGAGAGAAAGGGCTGAACATAAGGAATAGCATCGTTTTTTCCAACCTGCTCCAGTTGTGACAATAAAAATTGCTGCACTGCAGGATCAGTTACCTGGGAAAGTGCTTGTCCGTAGGCGTTAGTAGCCATTGAACGCCATGCTTCTTTTCCTGTTTGTGTAGCATAAAAACTGAAGCCGGAGATGGCAAAATGCTGGCGGCTTTTATCGCCTCCGCCTTCCAGCTGTTTGATTAGTTCTATCAGACCTTTTTCGCCCAGGTCGGCAACAGCCTTGGCGTTATTGATCAGGTCGGTTGAATCCGCTGCAGGTGTTTTGGCCAGCAGATCGGCGATCTTGGTTGGAATGGTTCGGTTCTGATCGGTTTGGGCATAGCCGCTTTGGGTTGAAACAGCCAGCGCGCCCGCCAGGATGAGAGAAAGATATGTTGGTTTCATAATCTGATTATCGGTTAATTGAATTAGATAGACCAGGGGCCGCGTAATGGCGGATTCAGCAATCTGTTTGCTCCTTCATCATTGATAAAGACTTGTTGTACCGGGTCGAAATGCAGGGAACGGCCTAATTGCAGGGCGATCTTTCCAATATTTACAATGGTGCAGGAACGATGGCCGTTCTCTTCATTCAAGGCAAATTTTTTCCTTTCCTTAACGGCTTCCACGAAATCGGTGACTACCGGAGCAGGATCAGGAAATTCAGCGAGTTTACGTTCGATATCGGGGATGGTACACTGAAAACCTTTGTAAAGTTTACCCTTTGGTCCTTCGATATAGGCGGCATCGGTCATACTGCCATCGCCATCCAGAATAATCTGGCAGCCATCCGCGTAGGTATAGGTGATTTTGCGCCAGGTGCCTACGGCGTCATCGTGTTGTTGCGGAGCATCTACTGCCACATGAACCGGTGAATCATTGTCTTTGCCCAGGAAATATTGAATCGGGTCAAGGTAATGCTGGCCCATATCGCCCAGTCCGCCACCATCGTAATCCCAGTAACCACGGAAAGTGGTATGAACACGGTGCGTGCTGAAGGGCTTATAAGGGGCGGGACCGAGCCACATTTCATAATCCAGTTCCTGCGGAACGGGTTCAACTGGCAGATCGGTTTTACCCACCCAGTAAAATTTCCAGTCGAACCCGGTATGCCGACTAACGGTCACCTTCAGGGGCCAACCAAGCAGGCCGGAATCCACGAGTTTTTTAATGGGGTTCACGGTGGTATTCATACCATAGAAATTATCACTGAACCGGAACCACGTATTAAGCCGGAAGATGCGGCCATGTTGCTGAACCGCTTCCACTACCCGTTTACCTTCACCAATGGTGCGGGTCATGGGTTTTTCACACCAGATGTCTTTTCCTGCTTTGGCAGCATCAGCTGCCATGATACCATGCCAGTGTGGGGGTGTTGCAATATGAACAATATCTACTTCTGGAAGATTGATCAGTTCGCGGTAATCGCGGAAGGTTTTTAC
>JAGKTB010000081.1:0-6377 GCA_018993145.1 Flavihumibacter sp. | reverse complement strand
GGAAAGCAGCAAAACAAAAACTTTCCAGGTTCAATTGCAATAAGTGAAGCGACTACTTGAAATATTGTTGTTGTTAGGCCTGATGGCAACATCAGGGATGCCGATGTTTATTGATAACGTGCCGGTATTCCTGGTATATTTTGGCTATAGTATATTTTGTTTTTTCTATTTCAGGGTAAATATTCGGTATTTTCTGCCTTTCCTGCTTTTCTTTAGCGGAATTCTTTTTGTTCAGTTATTAAACACGGGTTCCTATTATACATTAACGGCAGTTGCCCAGTTGATGATTCTTCTCACTGCTGTAATTGCAGTAGATGTTTTTAAGGAACGATTTATTTCCAGCTTTTTACAGATCATGACATATATAGCTGTAATAAGTCTTGTGTTTTTTATTCCGATATTTCTTCAACCTGCAGTTGGTGATTTTCTCATCGCTAATTTTCCGATACATGTTGCCATTGAAAAAGAAACCTATGGCATTCCACAGGTAGTTCATAGTTTTTTGTTTTTTAACATAACACCGGATTTTGATTTCAGAATAAGAAATGTGGGTCCTTTTTGGGAAGCCGGAGTGAATGGTGGGTATCTAATGGTGACATTGATTTTGAATACTATTCGGGAAAGATCCATATTTAACCGCAAGGGACTCTTGTTCATTTTCTGTATACTTACTACATTTTCGACTACAGCGTATCTGGCTTTATTTCTTTTCATAGGCATTTATTATGCAGTAAAGATTGGCAGTCCTATTCTCCGGGCAATCACCATTTTGGTGTTTACAGTCGGATTTGGCTATGCTTATTCTGAACTGGAATTCCTTGGATCCAAGATTGATGATGAAATGAAATTGATCGCTTACGATGCACAGGTACAGGGAGGAAATTCCCGTATGGCCAGTGCCTATCTGGACATCGTTGAGCTGAATGAAAACAAACTGTATATCTTTTTTGGAAGAGGTAATCATCCGGAACATCGTGTAGCAACCCGTGATAAGGCGGTGCAACGAAACAATGGAACCACGGATGTAATTGCGGTATGGGGTATACCATTTTTTATCTGTTATGTGCTATTGATGGGTAGATCCATACGCTCGGTTTGTAGGTATTACAAAGCGAAAACCTACCTGGCTTTACTCTTTGTTGCAATCATGCTCACTCTGGGAGTTAGTGAACCTTATTTCCGGTTTGGATTCTTTTATGCGTTAGTGCTCCTGTACATACCTTATGAACGTGCTTTGCGAGACAACGAACAGGAAATTGAACCTGCCATTCAACCTGCCTATGTATGAGTAAGCTAACTTCCATAATCAACAAGATCCGGATTAAAATGCAGGATTATGCTGTTAAGTATTATTCCGGCCTGACTTATCTGGTTGCAAAAATTTATGGAATAGAGCTGGGGAAAAATGCTTTGTTCTTTCGATTTTCCACTTTTTTTATGCATGAAAAATCTCGGATTGTCATTGGTGATAATTGCCAGTTTCGTTCAGGAGCTACCAGTAATTTAATTGGTATAAATCACCGATGCATATTGTCCACACATAGGGCTGGTGCAGTTTTAAAAATTGGAAATGGTTCTGGCCTGAGTGGAACTACAATTGGTTGTGCAACTTCCATTGAGCTGGGTGAGCAGGTTATGGTGGGTGCCAATTCTGTAATAACAGATTTTGATTGGCATTCGCTGGATCCCTATCATCGTAATGATGGTGAGATTTTATCCCGTCCTATTTATATAGGTGATCGCGTCTGGATTGGTGCTAACTGCATCGTGCTGAAGGGCGTGACAATCGGGGAGAATACAATAGTTGGTGCTGGAAGTGTGGTGAGTTCAAGTTTGCCTGCGAACATGATTTGTGCTGGTAATCCGTGTAAACCTATAAAACCCCTGAAACAACCCAATGTACCCTCATAAGAAATCCGATTCGATGGTTTGTTTTGTTGGCACCAGCGGGTTCCCATTCGGGCTTGCCCAGGTGGAGCGGCAAAAGCTTATTTCAAAAGGTCTTATTAGGGCTGGTTTACCTGTACTTATTATAAATCGTTATGGTCAGCAACCGGAGGGAACGCACCAGGAACTCCTGCACCAAGCTTCCTTTGAAGGTGTACCCTTTGTGTATGCATCTGGAAATCCCTATCGCCCGTCTTCTTTTTTCAGTCGAAATCTGAGTAAAGTAAAGGGGATGTTGAATGAATTTTTCATCATTCGCAAACAGAAAAAGCTGGTAAAAAGGGTAACTATCCTGGTATCCACGCTGAGCTTTTACAATATTGTTTATTATAAACTTGTAGCCTTGCTACTTCGGTCGCAACTGGTAATTGACAACGTGGAATATTTTTCTGCGATGAACATACCTAAGTCGAGACTGGTAAAATGGGACAATCTGTTATATGACCGGTATTCCTGTGCGCTGGCCAATAAAGTGGTAGCCATCAGTCATTTTCTGGCGGATGTGGCTGCACGATCAACTGACCGGAAAAATATACTGCAAATACCATCCATAGTTGAATTTGAAAAATTCAAAAGTAGCGCTACAGCGGTTGAGCCCTTTTTTCTTTATTGTGGACATGCTGGTTATTTTGAAGTGATCTCTTTTATCATTTCTTCCTATGAGCAGATGGCGGAACACCGGTATGCGCTTTATCTGGTATCAAATGGAAGTGAATGGGAGATGAAGCGATTAAAGGAAAGGATTAACAGCAGTCCCCAGGTAAACCGAATAAAACTGTTTTCAAAGCTGCCTTTGCAGGAATTGGTTGACTTGTATATGACCAGTAAGGCACTGTTGATACCATTGCGTCCAACACAACAGGATATTGCCCGGTTCCCTCACAAAATAGGGGAATACTGTGCTTCCAGAAAAGTGATCATCTCCACTAAAATTGGAGAAGTTGCTCATTTTTTTACGGATGGTGAAAATGCCCTGCTCTGCAATCAGTATGATGAGAAGGAGTTTGCATCAAAGATGAATTTTGTGATGGAGCATCCGGAAGAAGCAGCTGCAATTGGGCAAAATGGATATGAATTGGGGTTACAGCATTTTGATCATAAAGCACTTGGAAGTAAACTTAAAGCATTTCTGAATGAGTAGGCAGGCAGAAGATAAATTGAGGGCCATGATAGTGGTGCCAAATATGCCCACTAAGATTGAGCAAATTACCGGAGGAGTTCATTCTGCGGTGATGAATCTTTTGCGTGGCTTTGCTGAAACCGGCGAGACTGAAATTTTGTTGGTATCCATTACAGAAGAATTAAAGGAACCACTTGAAGTTCAGTTTGCAGAAAATGTAAGGATCTATTATATGCCCGAAGGTCCTCTGCCTTCCAGCAGTCTCAATTATTTTTTTGTAAGCGTAGGACGACTCCGAAAATTGATAAAGCAATTTCGTCCACATCTGGTTCACTATCAGATCGGCGGTACTTTATTATTTACGCGATGGGCGAGCATGTTTTCACTTCCCCATCTAATTACAATTCACGGAATACCCTGGGCAGAATTTAAAGTGGCTAAGGAATGGAAGCAGCGGATGGCCATATTTGTGAATGCATTGATAGGAGACTGGTTATATCCCAATAATATAATCCAGATATCTTCTTATTTAAGAGAGCAATTTAAAATTCGTAAACATCAGACGCTCAGTGTCATTCCCAATGCGATTCCATCAAGGTATGCAGACATACCATTGAAATCAGAAATGACCAATCACCTGGTATTTGTTGGAGTATTGAACGATCGCAAGAATCCAATATTATTACTTGAAATTCTGAATGAACTAAATAAGCAAGGACTCTATTATACTGCAGAATTTTGTGGAGGGTTTGGTTCACCTGATTACCAGGAACTGATGGAAAATTATATTCGGACGAACGGGCTCGAAAAGCAGGTTCGTTTCAACGGTTGGGTTGCTTATTCAGATGTGCCCGCTATTCTTGAGCGGGCTGACATGCTGGTGCTTACATCCCGGCAGGAAACTTTGCC
Organism: Flavihumibacter sp.; assembly: GCA_018993145.1. Classification (GTDB taxonomy): domain Bacteria; phylum Bacteroidota; class Bacteroidia; order Chitinophagales; family Chitinophagaceae; genus Flavihumibacter. The sequence goes on along the minus strand of JAGKTB010000081.1, from coordinate 2,401 downwards.
AATGAGTATCGCTGAGGCTATGGCAGCCGGGCGACCGGTTTTGGCAACCCGGGTTGGTGGTATTCCGGAAATGATTGAAGAAGGGAAAACCGGATTCCTGTTTGATCTGGATTCGATTTCACCTGCGGTTTCCGCACTCAAAAATCTTTATAAAGATTCTGCTAAAATGCAGGAGATGGGAAAACTTGCCAAACAGAAGGCTATTGAAAATTACATGGCCCGATCAGTTGCTGAAAAGACAGAGCGGTTTTATCTGCAACTGATTAAATCTGAAAAATCCGTACCTGCCGTATGAGTCTGATAAAAGAAATAATTGGAGCCACCCTGATGGGATTGCGACTGGTAAGTCGACCAGATGACAATAAAATTCTTTCGGTGTACTTCCATAATCCATCTGTAAAGCTCTTTCATCAGATGATCAGCTGGCTAAATAAAAAAGGCTACCGGTTTATTTCCATCCGGGAGTTGGATGAACTCATAGTACAAAAGCAGGCGCCTGCAAAGCGGCTTGCTTTTATCAGTTTTGATGATGGAAATAAAGAGTACCCGGACCTGCTTCCAACGATTGAAAAATTTAAAGTACCAGTTACGGTATTTGTACCAACCAATCCGGTAGTAGAAGGGAATTACTGGTGGGATTATGCAGGCAAAAAGGAGCAGTCTAATTTTACTGGATTGCCTACAGTTGAGTCATTTAAGGTACTTCCCGTGCAGGAATTTGATCTCAAGCTCGATGTACTTAAACAACACCTGAAACTTGAACGCAGTTGTATGACCTTGTCTGAGTTGAAAGTGCTGGCAAAACATCCCTATATAACCATCGGGGCACATACAGTAAGCCATCCCATTCTTAAAAATTGCGATGCAGCCCGCCAGTCAAAAGAACTGGAAGAAGGGCAATCGCTATTGAATGAATGGCTTCAGCAAAACACTGTATACCTGGCTTATCCGAATGGTGATTATAATGACACGACATTAGAACTGGCTGATAAATATGGGTACCGGTTAGGGTTTACAACCAAACCCGGACAAATCAATACAGCTACTGTATCCCGATTGGAGATACCCCGATATTCCGTGAATGATGAGGGTGGTTATTATGAAAACCTGGCCAAAATAAATGGCTACTGGCAACGATTGTTTCCACCTAATTAAACCTGTTTCCGAACCGTAGTAAAACAAAGAGCAGATGGTAAGTTTTAAGAAGAAGTTTTTATTCCTGAATGTTAAAGAGAACTGGTATCACTGTGAACCCGGATTTTGGGATATGCTGATGCCAACCGCCTGGTTGCATGTTAAGAATCGTAAAACACCAGTTAAGCCTGGCTTTTCGGATGTTACTTACACAATTGAGAATGATCTGACCCTGGATCATGATACGATTTATGCAGGATTTCTGAAGTCGAACAGGCAGCAGATCCGGCAAGCTGAAGAAGCAGGTGTTGAATTTGAATTCCACAATGATGTGGAAGGTTTTGTAGAATTTTTCAATGAATTTGCCCGTTCCGTAAATATCGGCACTACCAGTGTGCGCCGGATTAAGGAGATGGAAGGCTTCTTAAAATTGAGTTATGCCAAACACCAGGGGCGCATCCTGGTTGCTCATAGCACTTTAATTGATGATACCTATAAAATTGTTAGAGCGTTTCATTCGGCCTCTAAAAGAACCGATGATGCCTTTGATAAATCCCTGATCGCAAAAGCGAATAAAGCGCTTCACTATAAAGACATGATGCATTTCCGGGAATTGGGTTATAAAGTATACGACTTTGGTGGTTATACCCAGAATACGGAAGATAAGGCCCTGCTGGGTATTAATAATTTCAAACAGTCTTTTGGTGGTGAAGTGGTTGCCTGCACCAATTATTATACGGTCAGCTATCAATTGCTAAAAAAAGTCGGCTCACTGATGGGTGCGCTGGGTAAAGGTTGATCCTGAATTCAAACTGTAACGAACCTCAGATATATGCTGTTTAATTCTATAGAGTTTGTCATCTTTTTTATACTGGTTACTTCCCTGTATTTTATGCTGCCGCATAAATACAGATGGTTTCTATTGCTGGTGGCGAGCTGTTATTTCTACATGGCTTTTGTGCCGGTATATATACTCATTCTCTTTTTCACCATTGTAATTGATTATTTCGCCGGCATCTGGATAGAGGAGGCCCAGGGAAAAAAGAAAAAGCAGTTCCTGGTCTTAAGTCTGGTAGCCAACATTGGCGTACTTGCCGTGTTCAAATACTACAATTTTCTGAACGATAACCTTACGTTCCTGCTGCATGGCGCCGGTTGGGAAAACCCCATTCCTTATCTGTCCATCCTGCTTCCAATTGGTTTGTCTTTTCACACATTCCAGGCCATGAGTTACACTATTGAAGTGTATCGGGGACACCAGAAGGCC
>JAGKTB010000450.1:0-4470 GCA_018993145.1 Flavihumibacter sp. | reverse complement strand
TGGCATGGGCATTTAATCCCAGGTTACGGGATGCCTGAGCAGCATATTTCAACTGTTGTACGGCCCATTCGGTTCTTGCAGTGGCATTGCCTCTAACCGATTCAGGAGCGAATCCGTCAAAGAGTTCATTGTAAGCGGGGTGAACTGCCACCAGTTGCCCTTGCAGGTGCGTGGAGAGTTCAGTAATGGATAACCCACATTCTTCTACTGTACCCCGTACTTCATCTGCATAAGTTTTGCTTTCAGCTGCTTTTTGCAGATCTATGCACCGCGGATCCCAGGTTGGAATCTGTACACCTTTAAATCCCAGTGATTCCGCCCAAAGGCAGATGGCCTTCAGGTTATTGAAGGGAGGCTGATCGCCCAGAAACTGGGCTAAGAATATACCAGGACCTTTTAATGTTGTCATGTATTCAAATATTTAGTCAATAGTAAAAGATCATTTTATTTAGAGCTTTGTCCATTTTTGTTCACTTGCATTGCTCTCCACAACTTTTTCAACAAACAGCATACCCCGGATTCCCTCTTCGATGCCAGGGAAATCAAGCCATTCCGGTTTCGCATCCGTACCATTCATCCGGGCCTGAAGTGTAAATGCAAAGTTGCGATAGATATTGGCAAATGCTTCCAGGTATCCTTCCGGATGGCCGGGAGGTGTACGGGTTCCCATCCGCGCAAAACTGCTGAGATAAGGCGTGCCTGCTCTATACACCTGGGCAGGTTCATGTAACCATTTTACCATCAGGGTATTGGCATCTTCCTGTTGCCACTCGATTCCACCTTTTTCACCGTAAACCCGGATTTTCAGATTGTTTTCTTCCCCTGCAGCAACCTGGGTTGCGAAGAGATTGCCACTTACACCATTTTCAAAACGAAGCAGTACAGAACCGTCATCGTCGAGCAAACGACCAGGTACGGTGATCTGTAAATCTGCGCATATCGCTTCTACTTTTAAGCCGGTAACATATTCGGCCATGTTGAATGCATGCGTTCCGATATCACCCATGCAGCCGGAAATGCCACTTCTTTTGGGATCCGTTCTCCATGCTGCCTGTTTGTAATTACTGCCTTCCCTAAATTCGGTTAACCATCCCTGTGGGTATTCAACATATACTTTCCGGATCTTACCGATTTTTCCGGCGGCCAGCAATTGTTTGGCTTCCTTGATCATCGGATAACCGGTATAGGTATGGGTGAGGCAGAAGAGTGCTCCTGTTTTTTCAATCACCTGTTTTAGTTCCAGGGCTTCTGCGAGGCTAAAGGTGACTGGTTTATCCAACACCACGTGGAAACCGTGTTCCATAGCCAGTTTAGCCGGACCAAAATGCATATGGTTGGGAGTAACAATGGATACGAAATCCATGCGTTGATCTTCCGGGAGTGTTTTCTCTGTGAGGATCATTTCCTCGTAAGAAGCATAAGTTCGGATAGGAGGGAGCCTGAGTGCTGCACCGGTTTGTTTTGATTTGTCTGCACTGCTGCTGAAAGCACCACATACCAGTTCGATTTCTCCATCCAGCCAGGCTGCCATACGGTGTACCGCCCCAATAAATGCATCCAGGCTTCCGCCCACCATGCCCATTCTGAGTTTTCGTGCAATCGTCATCTATGAGAGATTTGATGGAATTGAATTTATTTATAACTCACACATTCGGTATTCTCCTTTTCGGTATAAGCGAGGTTGTATTGCTTTAATACATCTTCGGGTACTCCATTCCACTGGTTTGGTTTGTTACCTGCATAACCAATGTCCTTTACCCCAATTTCCGAGGTGTAAAATCCGGTACAGGTAAGATCGCGCATGAGGTTGAAAAAGTTAACCCCAGGTTTCATTTCAGCTTTGGCTTTATTGGGATAGGCAATCTGATCCACCATAGCGATTCGTTGTTGCTCATTGCAATCCTTAAACGATTTTTCAAACTGACGCAAACATTGCAGGTCCAGCCACCGTAATCCACCGCGCATGGGTGTCTGGTGTTCAGGCATATCCTTTACTATAAACTCAATAAAATCGGGCACTTTGGCATCAGATGCACTGCCACTCACCTCATCTTTCGGAATGATGATATCTGCCAGTATGGTGATGGTTGCCATCTCATGTTCAGTAAAGAACTTATCTGCAGTGATTTTATTGTAGTGCTCCACTTCTTCCGGCATCCGGTCAATTTTACCGGCACCGGCAGCATCCGTTTTGGGAGCATCCGCTTTTTTATCCGTTTCCTTACAGGCATCCAGCAGGAGGCCGGTGGAAAGAGTTCCCAGGGCAAGTGCTTTGAGTGATTTTCTTCTATCCATAGTAAGGAGTATTTAAAGGTTATTCTTTTTAAGCTGATCAACAATATATTCACTGGCCCGCATGGAAAGCGCCAGGATGGTCCAGGTGATATTTTTATCTGCCTGGGAAACAAAAGGCGCACCATCTACAACAAACAGGTTTTTGCAATCATGTGCCTGGTTCCATTTGTTGAGAGCGGATTGTTTGGGGTCATTTCCCATTCTGGCGGTACCCGCTTCGTGAATGATTTTTCCAGGTGCGTGCAGGCCGTAATTATTCTCCGGACCATCATCACCTCCCCAGGTAATCACAGCTCCCATAGCGTGCATAATTTCCTTGAAGGTTTCCTTCATGTGTTTAGCCTGTTTAATTTCATGATCACTCCATTTTACATTGAATTTCAGAACAGGGATGCCGTATTTGTCAACTACATTCGGGTCAATTTCGCAGTTGTTATGGCGGAAGGCAACAGCTTCACCGCGCCCTGCCATTCCAATGGAAGCTCCATAGAAGAAACGCTGGTCTTCCTTCAGTGATGCGCCATATCCACCGGCTTCTTTTTGTTTGCCATTCACAAGGAATTTTCCATTCATACTCTGGATGCCCATACCGAATCCATAGGCAGGCTGGCCTTGTCCACCCCAATATTCAATATGATATCCTCTTGGGAAATCCAGCTTCTTATTGTCCAGCCACCAGGGAGAGTACACATGCATACCTCCAACGCCATCTTCATTGTATCGTTTGCGATCGAAAAGTTGTGGCAATACACCACCCATATCTGCACCGGTGGAATCATGCAGGTAACGGCCAACCACATCCGAAGAATTGGCAAGTCCGTTCGGGTGTCGGGCAGATTTGGAATTCAGCAGGAGGCGGGCGCTTTCACAGGCACTGGCAGCCAATACCACGATCCGTCCTTTTACCTGGTATTCCATTAAATCATCTTTGTTTACATAGGAAACACCGGTAGCCAATCCTTCTTTATCAGTCAGCACTTCACGTGCCATGGCATTTGGAATCACATCTATATTGCCGGTAGCCATAGCAGGTTTTACCAATACGGAAGAAGAAGAGAAATCTGCATACACCTGGCAACCACGACTACACTGTCCGCAGTAGAAACAGGCCCCTCTTTTATCATTGATCGGCTTGGTGAGCATGGACATTCGGGATGGTATCACACGAACACCAGCTCTTGTTGCTGCATTCTTGATAAAGAGTTCGTGGAGGCGGGGTTTGGGAGGCGGGAGAAAAAATCCGTCCGGATCGTTTTCTAAACCTTCATTTGTTCCAAATACGCCAATTAGCTGATCAACTTTATCGTAGAAGGGTTTAATATCCTCATATCCAATTGGCCAATCTTCACCCAGACCATCTATACTTTTGCGTTTAAAATCTTTGGGACCAAAACGCAGTGAAATTCTTCCCCAGTGATTGGTACGTCCACCTAACATACGGGCGCGGAACCAGTCCCACTGCGTACCAGCCGCTTTGGTATAAGGTTCTCCATCAATATCCCATCCCCAATAACAGGCGTCAAAATCACCGAATGGGCGAAAACGCGTAGCAGCACCTCTGCGGGGAGATTCCCATGGATTTTTAAGCTGTGTAACGTTCTTTGCGGGGTCGTACATCGGTCCCGCTTCCAGTAAACAAACCTTTAATCCGGCGTTGGTCAGTGTATAGGCAGCCATACCTCCACCGGCTCCTGAACCAACAATTATTACATCGTAGTTGACGGCCTGCTTTTTAATTTGTAATTCGCCCATTTTGTTGCTTGAAATTTGAATGATCTATAAAAAGAGGGTTGAAAATACGGATGGTTTTGGACACTATCAACAAACAGTTTCTATATAACAAATTAGTTTAACCTAACGACTGTTATCTTCTTTTTTTTTACCACATTCTTCTTCGATGATGGAAATATCTGTGAAAAACATAAATTTATGACTGCCTTTATTTTTAACAACCTCAATGATATGCAAGCCAACATTAACCGAAACAAACTTTTTGTAGCAAGTTGTCTCTCTCTTTTAGTAACCTCTTTGTCATTTGGAATCCGGGCCGGTATCCTGGGAACACTGGGAACACAATTTAACCTGAGTGCATCTGAACTGGCCTCCATTGCGGCTACTGCATTCTGGGGATTTCCGCTGGCCGTTGTAATTGGTGGTATGGTGGTGGATGCCATC
>JAGKTB010000080.1:0-7990 GCA_018993145.1 Flavihumibacter sp. | reverse complement strand
GCCTGCCGTTCTTCAAACCCATCGGCAAAAAAATACCGGGAGGAGTCGGGGGTATGAATTTCATCCATCAGGTAGATGGTGTCACCAATTTTCCTAAATTCATATTTGGTATCTACGAGTATCAGTCCGCGTTTGGCAGCGATCTGTTTACCTCTTTCAAAAAGGGCGAGGGTATATTTTTCAAGTAGGATCCAGTCTTCGGCGCTTGCCAATCCTTTCGCAATGATATCTTCCTTGCTGATATCTTCATCATGCCCTTCAGATGCTTTGGTGGAGGGTGTAATAATAGGAGTGGGGAAGTAATCGTTTTCCCTTAGTCCTTCCGGTAATGCAACGCCGCAAAGTGATTTTTTTCCGCTGTTATATGTTCTCCAAGCGTGACCTGTAAGATTGCCTCGAACTACCATTTCAATTTTGAAGGGAACACATTTTTTTCCTATCGAAACATGGGGAGCCGGTGTTTCCAGTAACCAGTTGGGGCAAATGTCGGCAGTAGCTTTCAACATGTATGCAGCTATCTGGTTTAATACTTGTCCTTTATAAGGGATGGGTTCTGGTAAGATCACATCAAAAGCGGAAATCCTGTCGGATGCGATCATTACCAATAAGCGGTCCTGAATGGTGTAAACGTCCCGCACTTTTCCTTTGTAAAAGGCGGTTTGTGAGGGGAATTGAAATGGTGCCATTTCACGAAGTTATAATCCGTTTGGAAAAAAACGGTACGGAATTAATAAATCCTTATTTTGCTCACGATTAACACATAAAAACCTACATGGTATGAGAAAAAGCAACAGCTATCTTGCCATGATGCTGTTGGCTCTGTTCACTTCGATTGCTGCATTTGCCCAAACCGTTACCGTAACAGGAAACGTAAAAAACAGCTCGAACGCTGACGTGGTGCCAGCCGTATCAGTTACGATCAAAGGAACCTCCATTGGTACCTTTACAGATGACAAAGGAAATTTTAGTCTGACAACTTCCCAAAAACCCCCATTTACCTTAGTGTTCACGTCTATTGGGTTTGATCCGCTCGAAGTGGTGGTGAACAATGCCAGTGATGCCGTGAATGTAAACCTGGCTCCCTCAAGTTCCCTGGGTACTGAAGTGGTAGTATCCGCCAGCCGGGTTCCGGAAAAAATCCTGGAATCCCCCGTATCTATTGAAAGAGTAAGTTCTGCTGCAATCAGAGTTTCACCTGCTGCCAGTTATTACGATATCGTAGGCAGTTTGAAAGGGGTGGACCTCGTTACTTCTTCACTTACTTTCAAAACACCTACTACCCGTGGTTTTGCCGGTAGTGGTAACACCCGTTTCAACCAGTTGGTGGATGGAATGGATAACCAGGCGCCAGGCTTGAACTTCTCCGTGGGTGCCATCATTGGTTTATCAGAACTGGATGTTGATAACATGGAATTGTTGCCAGGTGCGTCTTCTGCTTTGTATGGTCCGGGTGGTATGAACGGAACCCTGCTGGTTTCAAGTAAGAATCCGTTTAAATATACAGGTCTGTCCTTCCAGGCCAAAGCTGGTATTATGAATACCGATAGTCGTTACCGGGGCGCATCCGGTTATCATAACTGGGCAGTGCGCTGGGCAGAGAACATCAAGGATAAATTCGCATACAAGATCAATGCGGAGTTTATCCATGCAAAAGACTGGCTGGCTGCTGATCAGCGGAATTTCGTTGGTCGCCAGAGTGGTCGTGGATTACCTGGTCCTGGTACAAGAACTACGGACCCCAATTATGATGGAATCAACATCTATGGTGATGAAACCACGATTGATATCCGGTCGGCTGTATTTCCTGCAATAGCCCAGGCTGCACCTTTTCTCGCACCCTATATTCAATCCCTGGGTACCAACCCGATCAATGTAAGCCGTACCGGTTACAATGAATCTGATATCATTGACCCCAATACCCTGAATTTCAAATTGGGTGGTGCGCTTCATTATAAAATAACTCCCAAACTGGAAGCTGTGCTGGCTGGTAGCTGGGGTACAGGTAACTCCGTGTACACCGGATCTGACCGGTATTCGTTCCGGGATTTCAAAATGGGTCAATACAAACTGGAATTGAATGCGAAGAACTGGTTTGTGCGGACTTACACCACGCAGGAAAATGCCGGACAATCCTACAATGCTACAGTAACAGCACGTTTGCTGAATGAAGCATGGAAGCCTTCCACAACCTGGTATCCGGAGTATAGCCAGACGTATCTGGCGAATCTCTTAGCCGGACAGGATAACCAGACTGCGCACAATAATGCACGTGCTTTTGCAGATCGCAATCGCCCTGCACCAGGTTCTGACCAGTTCAAGCAATTGTTTGACCGGGTTCGTTCCATTCCGATTTCCAGCGGTGGTGGTTTGTTCATCGAGAAATCTGATCTGTATTTTACAGAAGCTCAATACAACCTCTCTGACTGGACCGGCAAATTTGCTGATATCCTGATTGGGGGTAACTGGCGTCAGTACGTGCTGAATTCAGAAGGTACCCTGTTTACGGATTCTGCTGCTCCCATCAAGATCAACGAAGTGGGTGCTTATATCCAGGCCACCCGTCGTCTATTCAATGATGTATTGAAACTTACCTTCTCGGGTCGCTATGATAAGAATGAAAACTTCGAAGGTCGTTTTACGCCAAGGGCTACTGCGGTTGTAACGGTTGCTAAGAACAACAATATCCGTTTGTCTTACCAGTCAGCGTATCGTTTCCCTTCTACCCAGCAGCAATTCATTAACCTGAACGTGGGTGGTGGTGTGCAGTTGATTGGTGGCGACAAGAGTTTCCAGAATTTTTACCAGTTCGACCGGAATCGCCCTTACACCTTGTCAAATCCGTCGCAGCTGCATGATTTTAAAACCTTCAAACCGGAGTCTGTAACCTCTTATGAACTTGGTTATAAAGGTCTGCTGGCAAATGGAAAAATCCTGGTGGATGCCTATGGCTATTTTGGCCGATATCAGAATTTTATTGCGCGTACACTCATCGGACAAACAGCAACCGTTGGAGGAACACCAAACCCGGCAACCGATCGTAAGTTCTCTGTTCCCGTGAACATTGAAGACGATGTTACGACCTATGGATTTGGAATTGGAATTGACTATCGTTTCGTACGTGCCTGGACGCTCAGCATGAACCTCTCATCCGACCGTTTACAGGATGTGCCTGCAGGGTATATCGCATTCTTCAATGCGCCTAAATACCGCTTCAATGCAACCCTGTCTAACTCAGGTTTTGGGACAGACAAGCGTATCGGCTTCAATGTTAGCTACCGGTGGCAGGATGCTTTCTTCTATGAAGGTGATTTCGCAAACGGTGATATAGCAGCCATCCATACAGTAGATGCACAGGTGTCTTACAAACTGCCAAAAGTGAAAAGTGTGGTTAAACTGGGTGGAAACAATATCCTGAACCAGTACTACTTCAATGCGCTTGGTAACAGTTTTGTAGGTGGACTGTACTATGTATCCTTCGGTTACAACATTTATTAATGGAAAAATTATTCTATGCTTACGTCATTTAAAAAATATACAGGTATCGGGCTGATGTCCCTGTTGCTGCTTGGACAGATCACAGCCTGTAACAAGATTCCGGAAGTGGAAGAGATTGTACCGGGATCGAATCCAGGTCAAACCATATTTGAGATCGTTAATACCGATCCTCAATACTCTATTCTGAAAGCAGCTGTAACCAAGGCAGGAGTGGGGCCATTGCTTAACAAACGGGATAACAAGCTCACGTTGTTTGCACCCAATAATGATGCCATGACCCGCTCTGGTATTTCTGAAGCCGTAATTGGTGCATTGCCTGCTGCACAGCTGGCTGCAATTCTGAGTTATCATGTGATTCCACAGGAGATTGCTTCTGCTGCGATTCCTGGATTGCCATTGCCGAATATCCAGATGCCCAGTTTACTGCAACCGCTGGCAAGCCAGCCCTTGTTTAAAATGCCCATTTTCCCATCGAAAAGGCCAACTGGAGCATTCGTGAATAATATTCCTATCACAGCAGTGGATAAACGTGCTGCGAATGGTTACATCCATGATGTGTTTGCATTGGTAGCACCTCCTGACAGAACGATGAAAACGCTGATCGCTGGTCAGGCAGACCTGAGCTTTTTACGTGCGGCGATTGCCCGCGCTGATGAAGGTCAGACTGGTTTGAACCGGATTGATTCTCTGCTGAACTATCCCTTCCCGAATATTACACTGTTTGCACCCAATGATGATGCCTTTAAAGCAGCATTGACCTTGTTGGGAGCACCTCCGGTTGTGGAAGCTTTTGCTGCGCTGCCACCTGAAACTGTTCGTGGTATTCTGGCTTATCATGTACTGGCGGTAAATGGTACACCGGCTTTCCGTGTATTTAGTCCCAACCTGGTAAGTGGTACAGTTGAAACCCTGATCGGTCCATCACCCATGCCTCAATTAACCATTGATGCCAGCAACCCGATGGCACCAACTGTAAAAGGTCGGATTAATCCAACACCTGCCAATGTGGTAGCTGCTGATTTAAATGCGGTAAATGGAGTATTACATAAGATTGACCAGGTATTGATACCGCAGATGTAAGGAAGAAGTGAAAAGTGAGACGTGAGAAGTGAAAATAGTGAAAGGTGAAAAGCTACTTCAGAATTCATACTTCAAAGTTCATAATTGAAAAGGCCCTCCTTGCGGAGGGCCTTCGTCATGGGGAACGTTATTTTCTATTGGGTCGTTTCAACAGCGCTACATCCTAAGGATGCTATTCGATTATTGTTATCAGTTATTATAAAGAAGGCACAAATCTAGGGGTTTTCCGTCTCACTTCTCACGTCTCACATTTCACCTCTGATTTAACGTCGTTAGACGTTAAATCGGAAATGCATCACATCGCCATCCTTCACCAGGTATTCTTTTCCTTCGATTCTGAGTTTACCGGCATCGCGACAAGCCGCTTCTGAACCGTAGTGAATGAAATCCTCATACGCAATTACTTCGGCTTTGATAAATCCTTTTTCAAAATCGGTGTGGATTACGCTGGCTGCCTGTGGTGCTTTCCAGCCTTCCAATATGGTCCAAGCACGCACTTCCTGCACTCCGGCTGTGAAATAGGTCTGCAATTTCAGGAGTTTATAAGTAGCGCGGATGAGTTTGTTCAATGCGGGCTCTTTCATCTTGTATTCGTCCATGAACAGGGCGCGGTCATCAGGATCTTCCATTTCTGCAATCTGCTGTTCAATGGAGTTGTTCATTACAATTACTTCAGCGCCTTCTTTGGCTACTGCTGCTTTCAGTGCTTCGGAAAATTTATTGCCGGTATGCATGGATGGTTCATCCACATTGGCAACATAGAGCACAGGCTTCTCAGTCAGCAGGAAGAGATCTGCAATAGCGGAACGATCCTCTTTGCTTAAGCCTAACTCGCGGATGTTTTTTCCCTGTTCCAGATGAGCGTGACAACGTTTCAGTATTTCAAGCTCTGCTTTTGTTTTAGCATCTCCGGTCTTGGCCATCTTTTCAGCCCGCTGCAACTTTTTCTCTACACTGTCCAGGTCTTTCAGCTGTAATTCCGTATCGATGATGTCTTTATCGCCAACCGGATTAATGGGACCCTCATCACGCAGGATATTTTCATCCTCAAAACAGCGAATCACATGTACGATGGCGTCCACTTCGCGGATATTGGCCAGGAATTTATTACCAAGTCCTTCTCCCTTACTTGCTCCTTTTACGAGGCCGGCAATGTCTACAATTTCAATCTGGGTGGGAACTGTGCGATTGGGCTTTACCAGTTCGGCCAGTTTGTCAATTCGTTCATCGGGCACATTCACCAACCCTACGTTCGGCTCAATTGTACAAAAGCGATAATTGCTTGCCTGCGCTTTTGCACTGCTGCTCACTGCATTAAAAAGGGTGGACTTGCCCACATTCGGTAATCCTACTATTCCTGCTTGTAATCCCATGCTTCCTGTGTTTACGTTTTTCGCGCCGCGAAGATAAGGAAATCCCGCTTCATCCGCCGGTGCGGAAGCTACGGGTCGGTGGCACCAGTGAGGCAGCATCGGTCCAGGCGGATAAATAAAATTCCTATCTTCCCAATTCAGAATTCATACTTCACACTTCATACTTCACCGGATGGCTTTAAATATTGTCTGGATCGCATTTTTTGTCATTGCTTTTGTAGTTGCCCTGATTAAACTGATTTTTGAAGGGGACGTGGATATTTTCAAACGCCTGGCAGATGGGGTATTTGACTCGGCGAAATCTTCGGTACTGGATGTAGCTTTCCCCCTGGCCGGAACCATGGTTTTTTTCCTGGGATTGCTCAACATTGCAGAAAAAGCAGGCGCAGTGCGTTTCCTGGCCCGGTTTCTGAACCCGCTGATGAAGCGGATCTTTCCAGAAGTGCCAAGCGGTCACCCGGCACAGGGACAAATGGTTATGAATTTCTCTGCCAACCTGCTGGGGCTCGATAATGCGGCCACCCCATTCGGACTTAAGGCCATGGAAAGCCTGCAACAGCTCAATCCACAAAAGGAGAAGGCCACGAATGCCCAGATTATGTTCCTGGTGCTGCACACATCCGGACTTACCCTCATTCCCTTAACAATTATTGCCTATCGCGTTTCTGTTGGAAGCATACAGCCCGCAGCCATCTTCATTCCCTGTGTTCTGGGTACCATGATGACAACCCTGGCTTCGGTAATTGTAGTAAGTGTTTGGCAACGGATCAAATGGGACTGGGTACTCTATGCATGGGTGGCATCGGCAATCGCATTTGTAGGGCTGCTGCTTTACTATGTAGGCGGACTAGATACAGCCGGTAAGGAAACTTTTGGAAAGGTCGTAGGAAATGTATTGCTGATGGTGATTATTCTTGGGTTTATTCTTGGAGGCGTGTGGAAAAAAGTGAATGTATTTGATGCCTTTATTGAAGGTGCCAAAGGAGGATGGGACGTGGTGCTGAAGATCATTCCGTATCTGGTTGGTATGCTTGTCGGTATCCGGGTATTCCGTGATTCAGGTGCGCTTGATTATGTTGTACGCTTTTTCTCCTGGATCATCGGTTCTTTGGGATTTGATACCAAATTCGTGGATGCATTACCGGTAGCGATCATGAAACCCTTCAGTGGGAGTGGAGCAAGAGGTATGATGCTCGATATCTTCAAAAATCCTGAACTGGGTCCGGATTCTTTTGCCGGTTTAACGGCCAGTATCTTCCAGGGTTCTGCAGATACAACTTTCTATATCATTGCGCTTTATTTCGGAAGTGTGGGTATCAAAAATGTCAGGTATTCCATCTGGGCAGGTATGATCGCTGATTTTATTGGGGTGATTGCTGCCATTTTCATTGCCTATATATTCTTCGCCTGATAACAACAGGGCAAAAAAAAGCCACCCTGCGTAAGGGTGGCTGGCACTTGTGTGCTTAGTCTGCCTAGTATGTAAGAAAATTGGTAAGCGTTCTGGCTGTAGCACCGGAACTGGCTCCGTAGGCACCTCTGAAAACGATCGTATAAGAACGTTTTCTGGCAGGAGCAAACGTGTTCATAGTAGCCAGGTTGGTGGTAGTTCCTGTTTCGCGAACATATAAGGTATCTGTCTGAGCTGCTTCATAGGGAATAAAATCCGTCGCGCTGTTCAGGCTGATATTGGAGAAAACATTCGCACCTCTTCTCTTCGAATATACATCAACGTTAGGAATTGCGTTTCGGGAAAAAGGGATATTCACAAAACGAACCCTTGCAGATGTATCTGCAGGCACTTCAACCCTGTCTTCGATGGTTAGCTGTTTTGCCTGGGTAGCGGTATCGTAAGTGAAAATGGTATACCGCTTTCCTGCATCAAAAGTTCCCGCTACCGGAACAACCGGTTGAACGGCTCCGGTAATGGTATCCTTGACATTCAGGTTCAGTTGTCCGGCTGGAATAGCACTGTAAAAACCTCCGGTTGCCGGAAAGAGCCCACCATAACCAACTGCAGCGCCGGTCAGTGGGGTTTCATT
>JAGKTB010000079.1:0-3001 GCA_018993145.1 Flavihumibacter sp. | reverse complement strand
TTCCTCCATCTTCCATTCCTCCGTCTCCCTTGTCTCCTCTTCCATGCCTTTCTTCCATTCCTCCTAGTAAAAGGCCCCTCGCAAAAACGAAGGGCCGACTATCCGTTTCGGATAAACAACTAAAAACAAAAATCGTTGGCAAAAGCCGGAACAATCGGATTAATCCGGCTTTTTACCATCCAGAAAAGTATTGATCGTACTGATCTGGGTATTATTATGCTCATCTGTTTTTACCGTGTAATTGCTGTAAAAATTTTCAGCCGGTGAAACAGTGTTGTAGAGTTCAAGGTTGCGGCGGATATAAGCCGGCACAGTGTCAAACTCATTGTTCGGGTCCGCTGCATTAATGTTAAAAGACAGATTACGTAATTTCTGAATTCTTTCTGCTGCTTTCCTTTTTTGTTCCTCCACTTCGTCCAGCATCGCCGGCTCCTCAGCAGAGGGGATAAAAGAAGATTGAGTTGATGGTGCCAACGGCTGCTCCGCCGCAGGGGGTTCATCTTTTATCACCAGTTGCATATCGAAAGAAGTTGCGTCATCTTTCTGTGGCGTTGCCGGCAACTGCTGACGGATGGGTTCGTTCACAGGAGAACTGTCTTCCTGGCGAGAACTGGGTTCAGGCCCTTTTACCGGTTCGGCATAAATATTGGATGGCTTGGCCAAGTATCCCCCTGATGCTGCAGACACCGGAGAATTATTTTCCGAAAGATCGAATTGAATTTTAGCTTCGGGTACGGATGAGTGTGAGCCGGACGAAACTAAGGTTTGATTATCTCTTTCGTTGGTAGAATTATCCACAGTAATTGTACGATCGTCATCCTCCGTAAAAGAAATAACCGGACTCGTAGTTTCACGAACAGAAGGCTCTTCCATCAGCCTAGGCTGCAATCTATCCTCCATCTGTGGCGCAGGCGTTGATGCTGACGTTGGCGCTGGTGCTGGTGTTTCTGCAGGACGCAATACGGAAATTGCAGGCTTCACGGCCGGTGTTGCAGCAGCAGGCGCAGTTTGTACCGCAGCACTGGGGACCGGATTATAATAGGCTTTATCTTCTGTTCCAAATGGCAGCACCGACTGATCCAGGGTCATCACAATCTTTTCATCTTTCTTCACTTCGGGCTGCTTCGCTGCACGTTTGTTGAAAGGATCCTTGTATTCAAATCCAGTTGCGATCAACGTAATACCAATCTCGTTTCCGAGGGAGGCATCATATCCCAATCCGAGAATAACATCGGTATCCTCACCGGCCTGGCTCAGCAAATGATTCTGAATAATATCCACTTCATCCATAGTGAACTCATGTTCCCCTTCTGCAGAGTTGATATTAATGAGGATCCAGCGAGCACCGCGGATATCGTTATCATTCAGCAACGGTGAATTCAATGCCTCTTCAATTGCACGCTGGGCCCGATTTTCACCCGATGCAGTTGCATTACCCAGGATGGCAACACCACCATTGCGCATTACTGTACATACATCCGCAAAATCGACATTGATCTGACCTGTGCTGCTGATCACATCTGTGATACATTTTGCAGCCGTAGCCAACACATTATCTGCCTTGGCGAATGCCTCTTTCATTTTGAGGTTGCCATACTGATGCCGCAATTTATCATTACTGATCACCAGCAGTGTATCCACATGATCCTTCAGTTGCTGAATGCCTTCTTCTGCCTGCAACTGACGCTTTCTTCCTTCATAGGAAAACGGCGTAGTTACAATACCAACGGTCAGCACACCGAGGTCCTTACAGATTTTGGCAATGATCGGCGCTCCACCAGTTCCGGTTCCACCACCCATACCAGCAGTGATGAAAGCCATTTTGGTATTTACTTCCAGGATGCGCTTAATCTCTTCCAGGCTTTCTTCAGTTGCCTGTTTACCAATCATTGGATTCGCACCGGCTCCAAGTCCCTGTGTCAGGTGTGGACCGAGTTGTATTTTATTAGGCACCTGGCTTTGTGCAATGGCCTGAGCGTCTGTATTACAAATGATGAAATTCACCCCGTCAATACTTTGACTGAACATGTGGTTCACAGCATTGCTGCCTCCACCTCCTACACCAATCACCTTGATGATGGATGATTTTTCCTTCGGTAAATCAAAGTGTATCATATCACGTTTTTGTTTTAGAATAGTTGGGTTAGTATGTGATCCTTAAAAATTCTTATCCTCTTCTTCCTTGAACAGGTCGATCAGGTTGTCTTTGAATTTGCTCCAGAAACCATTGATTCCGGCCAGTTTCCGTGTTCTGGCCGTCACTTCAACAGGTTCCTCTTTAGCATCAGCTGCTACTGAATCCTGTACAGGTGCTTCCTGGATTTCCTTTTTGAGTTCTTTCGGAATTTCCACCATCTTGAACTGCTTGGTGAAGAGTTTCCGGTTGCGCTCGTAATCGTCATACCCTTTCAGGATCAGACCAATACAGGTAGCATACATGGGCTTGGTCAACTCATCGGTATGATTCGAAGCAAGGTGCTCATTCGGATAACCTATCCGTGCATTCAAGCCCGTAACATATTCTGTCAGCTGGATCAGGTGTTTAAGCTGAGAGCCACCTCCCGTTAAAACGATACCACCGTTGAGCATCCGGCTATCCATGCCAACCTGCTTCAAATGATAGGTTACAAAATCCAGGATCTCACTCATTCTTGCCTGGATGATGTTGGCCAGGTTCTTTACACTGATTTCCTTGGGTGGTAAACCACGCATACCCGGAATTGTGATGAAGGCATTCGCTTTTGCTTCATTGGACAAAGCCGACCCAAACTGTACTTTCATTTGCTCCGCCTGGGTTTTCAATACACCCAAACCGGTTTTAATATCATTGGTAATATTCTCTCCACCAAAGGGGATAACAGCCGTATGTTTTAAGATGCCTTCATAAAATACAGCGAGATCAGTTGTACCACCTCCAATATCTACGATAGCCACACCAGCTTCAATATCTTCCTGCCCCATTACAGCTGCAGCAGAAGCCAGTGGCTGGAGTACCAGGTCC
>JAGKTB010000078.1:0-9530 GCA_018993145.1 Flavihumibacter sp. | reverse complement strand
CAAAGGAGATTCTCTCGAAAGACATATGGCCAATTTTCTGGAAGCGATCAAGTCAAAAGATCCATCTAAACTGAATACGCCCATCCAACAGGCATCCTTAACCGCACAGGTTTGTCAATTAGGTAACATCGCTTTCCGCACAAAGGAACTGCTCAAATGGGACAACGCTAAATCACAATTCAACAGCAAAGCTGCCAACGCCCTGCTGAAAGCTAATTACCAAAATGGATATAAAGTTCCAAAAGTATAAACTCCTGCTGGCAGTGATCTTCGGATTGCTGCCAGTATTTTCCTCCGCCCAGGCAATCAAGATCGATAGTGTACTTATTTTTTCCTATTTCAAGGGCAATGGAGAAGACGGACTTCATTTGGCATATAGTTATGATGGTTTACAATGGGCCTCCCTTAAAGGAGATTCCTCTTTTCTTACCCCCACTGTAGCCAATGATAAACTGATGCGCGACCCCTGCATTACCCGAGGAGGGGATGGGCGTTTTCATATGGTGTGGACTGTAAGCTGGAATGATCAGGGTATCGGTTATTCACACTCGAAAGATCTGGTTAACTGGTCTGAGCAGGTATTCATCCCTGTTATGAAACAGGAGCCTGCCACCCTTAATACCTGGGCACCGGAAGTATTTTATGACGCGAATACCAAACAATACATCATCTTTTGGTCATCCACCATTCCTGGTCGTTTCCCAAAAACAGAAGGAAATGGAGATGATAAATACAATCACCGCATCTATTACACACTAACCCGGGATTTTAAATCATTCACGCCAACCGCCTTACTCTACGACCAGGGTTTTAATGTGATTGATGCCAGCATCTATAAAACCGGCAACACTTATACCATGTTGCTCAAAGATGAAACACTGAAACCATCGCCCGAGAAAAATATTCGGATCGCCACCAGTAAACACCTGACTGGCCCCTATTCCAAACCATCTGAACCCATTTCCGGTAAAACCTGGGCTGAAGGTCCCACTATGATTTACCATAAGGGCCATTGGTGGATGTACTATGATCAGTACACAGCCAAACAGTATGCCTGTTTACGGTCTAAAGATTTGCGCCAATGGGAAGATATGAGCCCGCAACTCAGGTTTCCTCCTGGCGCCCGACATGGTACCGTAATTAAAATTTCAGCAGCAGAATTTAAGCAAATTAAACAGCCCTGATCCCTTAGCTTTGCCTTAACCAAAGGGCAATGCATGATAGTGGACCCCTCGCAGAAAAAACTGATCTTCCTGGTCAACCCGATTTCCGGAACCAGACCTAAAGCCGATCTGGCTGAATTAGTCAATCAGACCGCCGAAAGGTTCCAATCGCAGGCAATTGTCTTACCAACAGTAGCCAGTGGAGATTACTCTTTTGTTCGCCAGCGAATTGAAGAAGAGGGTTATACCGATGTTATTGTATGCGGTGGAGATGGTACTGTCAACAACGTGATGAGTGATCTCAGGGATCTGGATATTCATTTTGGAATTGTACCCTGTGGATCCGGAAACGGTCTCGCGTATTGCGCAGGTATTCCCAAAAACCCGCAAAAAGCGATTGAACTTGCTTTCACAGGAAAAGCCCGCTATATTGATGCCTTCCTGGTAAATGAACAGTTCGCCTGTATGTTATGCGGACTCGGATTTGATGCCAAAGTTGCTCATGATTTCGCACAACAGCCAGGAAGAGGACTCCTTACCTACACCCAGCAAACCATCAAGAATTATTTCACTGCTACTACCTATCATTTCGAAATGGTAGTAGAAGAGCATGTGATCCAGACCGATGCCTTTTTCATTAGCGTTGCCAACAGCAATCAATTTGGAAATCAGTTTACCATAGCGCCAAAGGCAAGCCTGAATGATGGATTACTGGATATCGTAGTAGTGCCCAAAATGAATAAAGCGATACTTCCTTTTGCCCTCATGCAGCAGGTAAGAACCGGGCAACTAACAAGTGCACTTGAAGAGCAAACAGGAACCATCCAATATTTTCAAACAGCTAAAATCCAGATTCGCAACAAGGACCTGGCGCCTTTACATATTGATGGCGAACCCAGAGAAAGCCTGGAAACCCTGAACATTCGGATACTGCCGCGATGCGTTCAGCTGATTCAGCCTATTTAACAGCTCAAAAAGCACCAAACTGTTTCAGCATACTCATAGTTATCGTCTTTCTGCAACTTCCGAAATCAGTACGATTGTTTGTCCTTGGTTGTAATAACCGGGTCGCAAAAAAATAAACCCCCTTTTTTGTTTCCATCCAACCAACCCACCAGCCGGTATTGATACCAGCCTGGCGTGTCCAGCCTGTTTTCGCATGGATGACATATTCAGCAGTTTTTTCGCTGATCATTATTTTTTTCACGAGATCCATAGAGCGTTTAGAAAAGGGCAATTCATTTTTATATAGCCGTATCAGAAATTCAACCTGGTTCTTTGGAGTAATACCAAATATGCCATAGTTCCAGAAATCATCATCCGGGTGCGACAAATCACCATTTCCATAACCTGCTTTTTGCAAATAACTGCGATAGCGATCCTTGCCGATACGCTTTGCCAGTTCGATATAAGCCCAACCAGCTGAAACTTCAAATGCTTCACGAACGGTCATATCATGATAAATCTCAGGTCGATAGCCATACAAAACAGTATCCGTTTTGCCCGGCCACCTGACAACTTCATTTTCATCTTTTATTACTCCTGTTTCCAATGCGATCAAACTGTTTATGATCTTGAAAGTGGATGCCGGTAGCGAACTTTGTAGTGCTTTAACAGTATCACTGATCAGCCACTTGTCTCTTGTAAAATCATACAATACAATGGTTCCGTCTACTTCGCATTGCTTACACAAGGTCTCAAACGATTGAGCCTTTACTGCTGAAGTCAACACAAATTGCCAGCCTAATAACAGGAAAATGAATGGATAAAATTTCGGTTTCATACTACTTGCTCGAACCACCAAATTCTTTGTAAAACCGTAATTGATTTCAAAAAAGTGATAAGCGGATGGGCGCTCCCTCCAGTTGCAGCAGTTTCTCCTTTCTCCACAACCCGCCACCATAGCCCGTTAAACTACCATCCGATCCAATGACACGATGACAAGGCACGATGATACTTATCTTGTTCAACCCATTTGCATTAGCTACTGCTCTTATTGCCAGGGGCTTCCCAAGGGCATCCGCCTGCTCTTTATAAGAACGCGTTTTACCATAAGGTATGGTCAATAACTGATTCCAGACTTCCAGCTGAAACGGACTTCCAATCAGATCAATAGGAGTTGTAAATGTTTTGAGCTTCCCTTCAAAATAGGCTACCAGTTCTTTTTCCAGCAATTCAAAATGCGGATTAGGTCCCTGCACAATGGTCGCATTCAGGCGCTTCGACAAATAAACCAGTTCTGTCTCCAGCATGCGACGATCTGAAAACTCCAACAGACAAATCCCTTTGCTGGTAGCACATGCCAGCATGGTACCCAAGGGTGTTTCAATTCGCTTACAGTCAATCATACCGGCATTTTTTGATTTGGAGGGCGTTACCCCAAAGATCGAGCGAAATCCTTCTACAAAGCCACTGTTGGATTCATATCCTGCATCAAAGGCCGCTCCTGTTACCGATTCTCCTTGTTGAATTTTTTTGAATGCACTGTTGATTCGAAGCATACGCTGAAAAGCATGAAAACTCATGCCATGGTGTTTGAGAAACCAGCGTCGCAGGGTAGCTGGTTCAAATCCACGCTGCTTCAAATCATAATCCTTTAGCCGGATAGAAGGATCATTTTCCAGCTCCCTTATCAAGCCCCGGATAGCCTCCGGTGTTGCAGCAGGTTGCTCCATGGGCCGGCAAACTTTACAAGGCCGATACCCTGCAGCAATGGCATCCCGTACTCCCGGAAAAAACTCTACATTCTCGCGCTTGGGTTTGCGCGCCGTACAGGTAGGGCGACAAAATATACCGGTCGTTTTCACGCCAGTGATAAAAATTCCTTCAAACTCCGGGTCCTTCTCTACCAGGGCCTGGTACATGCGATCATCAGTGAGTGCGCTGGCCATGTATTAAATTTAAGCATACAAAAGAACACCACCGCAAGCACCCGCACAACCGAAAAATGAACAGGTATTTTTTAGTTGCTGCCTGTAGTTAGCAATTTCAACTCTGCAGCAAGTGCTTTCACCCTCTCCGGGAATTTTTCAGCCAGGTTAACACGTTCCCCGGGATCAGCCGACAAATCATACAACTGTGCCTGTTCCGAATGCCCCGACTCAATATTGGTTAACTGGTAAACCGCCGGCCCATTGGAGGGCCTAATATATTTCCAGTTATCACGCACCAATGCATAACTGGCACCGTTCAGTACCAGGGAAGCTCTTCCTTTAGCAGCCTGACCAATAATTGCAGTCCACTGATTTTGTGAATCCAGGGCTTCACCTGCAGTTAATTTCACTTTCAGAAAACTCGCAAAGGAAGCCAGCAGATCTACCTGGCTCACCATCGCTTCACTGGTTCCAGGCTTCACCAATTTTGGATGATATACAATAAAGGGCACCCTTGTTCCTGCTTCAAATATGCTGTACTTACCGCCTCTTAGTACTCCTGCCGGACGATGTCCATTCAATTGAGTTACCGCGCCATCTTCATAACCATCATCCAGCACCGGACCATTATCACTCGAAAAAAGAATCAGGGTATTCTCCGCCTGTCCTGATTGCTCCAATGCCTTCAGGATTTCACCTACTGCCCAATCAATTTGCAGGATCGCATCTCCCCTGAATCCTAAGCCACTTTTTCCCTTAAACATCGTGGAAGGCATTCGCGGCACATGGGGCTCCGTCAATGAATAAAACAGGAAAAATGGTTCCTTTGAATCCACACCTATAAACTCCTGTGCTTTTAAAAGAAAGGTTAGTGGCATTTCTTCATCTGTCCACCTGGCTGTTTTGCCACCCTTCATATAACCTATTCTGCCAATCCCATTCACAATCGTCTGATCATGACCGTGATTTGGTGACGCTTTCATCTTCAACAAATGCGGCTGTTCCTTACCGGTAGGTTCATCTCCGATTTTTTCTTTATAATTTACTTCAATCGGATCTGCAGGGTCCAGCGCCACTACTCGATGATTCTCCACAAACACTGTTGGCACTCTATCCGCTGTTGCGGGAAAAATAAAGGAATAATCAAATCCAACCTCATTGGGTCCCGGCTTGATGCCTCCATTCCAATCCTTTGCTACTGCAGTTCCCAGCCCCAAATGCCACTTCCCCACTATTCCCGTTCTATAACCTGCCTGCTTAAATACCCTGGGCAAACTGGTTTTATCGGTTGGCACAATCAGTGCAGCATCACCGGGCAGTACTCCCGTACCCGATTTTCTCCAGGGATATTGTCCCGTCATCAAGGCATACCTCGATGGCGTACAGGTGGCAGAGGTGGTATAAGCCCTGGTGAACCGAAGTCCCTGCCTGGCCAGTTTATCAATATTCGGAGTTTGCAGTTTGGTGGCCCCATAACAACTGAGATCCCCATAACCCAGGTCATCCGTATAAATAACCAGCACATTCGGTCGATCTTTCATTTGCTGAGCTTCGACCGTATAACAGCCAAACAACAAACCAACTAACGTTATAGTATAAATGAGCAATAATTTCATCAAAGCACAATCTGTTGTATAGTTGTTTTTCCTACCTGCTTTCCATTTTTGAAACTCGCTGCCTTAACAGTTACTGAACGCCGTACATCAAAGGGCTTATTATAGAGGGTAGATTTAGTAGTTGGTTCAGATCCATCCAGCGTGAAATAAATTTCCGGTTGATAACTATCCGTACTGAAACTGATAGTCGCTTTGCCCTGGTCACCATCTATTACAACCGACTGCTTTACATTGTACGCACTCAGCGCTGCATTGTAATTCCAGAAGCGATACCGGTCGTACTGTGCTTCCAAACGTTGCGTGAAATCATTCCAGTCCTTCGGATGGCTTGTCCAGGCAATATCAGCTATCGCTGCCATCCGAGGCAACGTCATATACTCAACTTTATCAGTAGTTGAAATATACTCTGTCCAAACATTTGCCTGCACGCCTTTGATGTGTTTTGCTTCTTCTGCTGTTAAGGAAGCAGGAATCGGCTCATAGGAATACACTCGCTGCAGGGTCAGGTAACCTCCAATGGCCATGGGTTCCAAAGCCGGTTTGCCCTGGAAATAATCAAAATACACATAATTGTTGGGGGTCATGATCACATCATGGCGTTGTTTGGCAGCTTCGATTCCACCTGCTTCTCCCCGCCAGCTCATCACTACTGCATTGGGTGCCAGTCCGCCTTCCAGGATCTCATCCCAGCCGATCAGTACACGTCCTTTGGAATTGATGAATTTTTCAATGCGCTGTACAAAATAAGATTGTAGTTCATGCTCGTCTTTCAGCTTCAGGTCTTTGATTCGTTGCTGACAACGCGGACATTTTTTCCAATTGTCTTTCGGACATTCATCCGCACCGATATGGATATATTCAGATGGGAAGAGATTGATTACCTCTGTCAGGATATCCTGCATCATGTTGAATACCGTATCATTTCCCGCACAATACACATCCGTATGCACGCCCCAGGTTTCCTGCACCTGCTTGCCACCCTTTTGCTTGCTTAGCTCAGATGGAAACTTATTAATAAATGTCGGCTGATCCGGAAAACAACTCAGGAAGGGAAAAGCAGCAATCGCAGCAGATGCATGTCCCGGCATTTCAATTTCCGGCACAATGGTAATATGTCGTTTCGCTGCATACTGGATGATATCCTTTACCTCTGCCTGCGTATAAAATCCACCATAGCGCTGATTGGTATTTCCCTGTCCCGGATAATTGCCAATAACTGTTCCATTTCTCCAGGCACCTACGGCCGTCAGCTGAGGATACTTCTTGATCTCGATTCTCCAGCCATGATCATCTGTCAGATGCCAGTGCAGGCGATTCATTTTATGCAGTGCCAGCAGGTCAATGTATTTCTTGATGAAATCAGCCGGGAAGAAATGGCGGCTCACATCCAGCATCATACCCCGATATTGAAAACGCGGCGCATCCTGCACCTGTATAGGCGCAATGGTTAACAAGGCAGAAGTATCTGTTGGCAACAACTGGATCAATGTCTGAATACCGTAAAAAACGCCCGGTGCATCTGTTCCGGTGATCGTAATTGACTTCCCGGAAACCTCCAGTTGATATGCCCCTGAAACGGTAGAACCTGTATTACCCAACCGCAGTTGAATCGAATTGAGTTGCTTCCCTTTTTTAATTTTTGCCTGTTTTAAACCATACCGATCCAACAGGTAACTGTTCAAAAAATCGGCACTGGATTGCAGACTTTTATCTGCCACAACCACAGCAGTTTGTGGAGAGATCAGAAAGGGATCTCCTGAACTGCCCATCACTATTTTTTCAGGCTTTGGGAGGAGGGAGGGTTGCGCCTGCACAAACTGGCCTGCCGCAACAAAAAGCATCAGGCAAACAATACGAACTACTGACTTCATGGTAATCAAGCATTTTTATGAAGTCCTGAAAATACCGAATAAGCCTGAAAGCCACCGATGAAAACGTTTGCATAAAATCAGCGATGTCCATCCCACTCGGCATAGAACTGCTCCACATAGGCTTCCATAAAAGCATGTCGCTGTTCCGCCATTGCCTTCCCTGTAGCTGTATTCATCCGGTCTTTCAGAAGAAACAGCTTCTCGTAAAAATGATTGATGGTTGGATCATTATTGAACTTGTACTGCTCCACAGTCTTCTGCAGGTTTGGTGGTTGAGCTGGATCATACAGGGGCCGGTTTTTGAATCCGCCATAATTGAAAGCCCGGGCAATACCGATGGCTCCTATTGCATCAAGGCGATCCGCATCCTGCACAATAGACAATTCGAGCGATTGATAATTGCCCTTATTATGACCACCTTTAAAAGAGATATGTGAAATGATCAATTTTACCTCCTGGATAAGGGCGGGATCAACACCCTGCGATACCAAAAATTCCCCTGCTATCCTGGGACCCACCGTATCATCGCCCCCATGAAATTTGGAATCCGCAACATCGTGCAGCAGCGCTGAAAGTTCTACCAGCAGTAGCTTGGCCCCGGGCTCCTGTTCAGCAATGGTAGTAGCAGTTTTCCAAACACGATGAATATGCCACCAGTCGTGCCCTCCTTCTGCATTAGCCAATTGTTCTTTTACAAAATCAACCGTGCGGTTAATCAGTACTTCAGTATTCATCGGGCTCAACTTATTGGAAAAAAGAAATGTAGAGACGGTAATAAATTCGTTTAGGCTGACCATCCAGCATAGCGCCTGATTTAAACCGGATTTTTTTCATGATCCGCATGGCTTCTTTATCAAGATAAACATTCACGCCATTTTCAACAGTAATCCTGGAAACAGTACCTTCTTCATCAATCTGTAATCCTATTAAAACGCGACCATATTGTTTATTCACCATCGAATAGTAGGGAAAGACCAGGTTGTTCTGCATGAATTCCGACAGATCACCATCCCCTGTTGCAAGCACTGGCGCTACATATTTTTTCTCAGGTACATCAACCAGCAGATTGGTTATTTCAGGAAGATTGGGCACAAAGAATGCTTTCTCCGCAGAATCCGGTGCTGCGGATCCATAAACCAAATCGAAATCATAATTCAGGAGGCGACCTCCATTGGCAAGATGATAGTACCACATCCCTACCGGTTCATCCTTTTTCAGAAAAGCATCCAGCACAATCTGATCAAGTGTTATATGGCGGATCTCAACATGTGTGATGCTGTCTGCACCAACGGTTACCGTTTCCACAAAATCGGCTCCTTTCTGAGGGGATTTTACCCGATCGAAAAAGCTCTTGAAATAGAATTTTTTCACTTCTGGCATCGCCGCAGGCTGCTGTGCAAAAGAACCTACAGTCAATACCAGCAGTAAACTCAGGAATACTACACGCATGGCTGAAAGTTAGGGAATGAATTTCTTATTTTACAATTTCCAAAAAATAATCTGACATGCATTGTACAACGGGGTAGAAACTGAGAGATTTGAACAAGGTTGAAATACTTCCAACGAAAATTGAACAGGCTGACCTGTTTTAATATTTACTAAAGTTGGAATTGATTTGTTGTACGTACTATCTGTTAACTTATCCCATCGATATTCATTATTAATAACATACCGAAAATATTCTCCTACTATGAGATAGAAAGCAGGCAATAATGCTTCTCTGTTTTTAAGTATTGCTATCTGTTCATCTATTTTATGAATACCATCATCATCAAAAACCTGAATTTCTACATTTAATTTCTGCAATGATTGATTGACTATTGCTGAAATGGAATCAATTTGAATAGTAGAAAGATCATCCAGGTACTTAATCATTTCGGGGGATGGTTTAATCTCATTACGCTTTTTCAATAGAGAATCAGCTGTCGAAAGATTATCGACTACAAAGCACACGCCTTTATGATTGATATAGTACTTGTTATCATCACCCCTTATCACCAAGGCTTC
>JAGKTB010000449.1:0-4379 GCA_018993145.1 Flavihumibacter sp. | reverse complement strand
ACATCATAATTCAGTTCTGTAACCTTTACTGATCTTAAATGAGTAACACCCTCACTTAAACTGCTATCATGATAGAAAAGATACCATTTTCCATGAAACTCACAGATGGAGTGATGGGATGTCCAGCCAATTACCGGTTCCAGGATTCTGCCGGTATAGGTAAAAGGACCGTAAGGTGAATCACCAATAGCATAACAAATGAAATGGGTATCGCCGGTGGAGTAGGAGAAATAGTATTTCCCCTTGTATGTATGCATCCAGCTTGCTTCAAAAAAGCGCCGGTCCTTATCTCCCTCCAGTAAAGGCCGACCCTTTTCATCCAGGATCTGCAAATCGCGTGGCGGCTCAGCAAATTCCAGCAGATCATCCCGCAGGCGAGCCACTTTTGGACAAAGAGCAGGTTCCGTATCCGCGGGCAGGTGCGCAAAGGGACCTTCTCCTTCGGTCTTAAATTGCCCGGTACGCCAACGTTGTAATTGTCCGCCCCATATACCGCCAAAATACATATAATAGCTGCCATCGCTATTCTTAAAAACAGCCGGGTCGATGGAAAAACTGTTATTGATGGGTTCCGGTTGTGCAGTAAAAGGGCCCACGGGTGATTCGCTCACTGCTACCCCTATACGAAAAATACCTTCTTTGTCCTTCGCCGGAAAAAACAGGTAATATTTCCCATCTTTTTCTGCGGCATCTGGTGCCCATAACTGTTGAGACGCCCAGGGTACCTCGCTCAAGTGCAAGGTACAACCATGATCCATTGCTTTTGCTCCGGGATGTTCCATGGACAATACATGATAATCTTCCATCGCAAAATGACTGCCCAGGTCATCAAAGGGGATATTGGATTCCACATCATGGGAAGGATAGATATAAATCTTTCCATTAAATACATGCGCGGATGGATCAGCTGTGTAAATATGCTCCACCAGTGGTTGGGAAATCGCTTTGCGCTTGAGTTGTTGAATATCCATAGTATATGGTTAGGTTGTTCTTCGTTGTTTAAGCTCGTTTTCAATCTGGTTTTCCATCGACTTATTGATCTCGTAAAAAAATAGCAGCCCAATCCCGATAAAAAAAGGAATGGAAGGATAAATGCTTACTAATAGTTTGGTTCCATTCACTGCGGTAGCTGTTTGCGTGGCATCGCTGTTGGCCTGGTACCGGTACAAACCAAGAATCCAGGTAACCAGTGCGCTGCCAACACTGAGTCCAACTTTTAACCCAACCATCATAGCCGAAAAAATAATCGCTGTTGCACGGCGATTGGTTTTCCATTCACTGTAATCCGCCACATCTGCTATCATGGCCCAGAGCAGGGGAATTGTCAAACCATAAAAAAATCCATGCAATATTTGCGAGCCAAATATCAGACCGATGGCATCCGGTGGATAAAAATAAAAGAACAGGATAAAAAGTGTTGATATGAAAAGTGCCCAGCCAAATACATCGCGCTTGCCATATTTATCTGCAAATCCTTTTGAGAGCGTAATACCCACAATCATGAATAGAATGCCACCTGCATTAAACAAACCAAATCCCGCTGATACAGGGTCTTCACTAAAGAAATTTATTCCCATGGACTGTAACCCATTCAGGATTGGCTGGATAAATTCCGTTAGTGCCTGACTGTTTACATAGTTTTTGAAATAATACACATAGGAGCCACCTTTCATCGCGAGGGTGATAAATACCAGAGTGGTGAGCAATAACATTAGAAACCAGGGCCTGTTGTAAGAAAGATCCTTCAAATCCTGCGTCACACTTGATTTTTGCTCCGGTTTGGGAACGATTCGTTCCCGGGTACTGATAAATGTTATAAGCAACAATACCGTACCGATAATGGCGAGCCAGGTCATCACAATTTCTATTCCCGCTGCCTTATCTCCTTTACCCGCAGATTCAATAATGGGTAACATAAATACCTGCACAAAAAACTGTGCAAACATTACCGCTACAAATCGATAGGAGGAAAGACTGTTGCGCTCTTTCATATCACCCGTGATCACACCGCTCAGAGCAGAGTAGGGCAGATTGTTGGCCGCGTAGAGTAATAACAGCAAGGTATAGGTGATAGCGGCATAAATAAGTTTGCCTTTATAGGAAAAATCCGGTGTACTGAAGGCCAGTAAGGATACCACTCCAAGAGGAATAGCTGTCCATAAAATCCAGGGACGAAATTTACCCCACCTGGAAACCGTACGATCAGCAATGGCCCCAATAATTGGATTAAAGGCAAAAGCTGCAATCAATCCCACGGCCAGGATGATAGCGGAAGCGTGCTGCGTTTCCAATCCGTATATATCGGTATAAAAATAGGCGAGATAGGTCATGAGGGTTTGAAAGACCAGGTTGGCGGCCAGGTCGCCCAGGCTGTATCCCAGCTTTTCGGTTATAGATAACCGTTGATTGGTTGTGTTCATGAGCGGGATTTATTTTTTTAAACCCATCAGTTTGTGATAGGCGGCTTTAGGTTCTAACTGGCGATCGAAGAGCAGGGGGTAATTGGTTCTGCCCGGCACCGGCCAGCCATTGAGCCAGCTTTGGTCATCATCCACTCCCCAAAATGTTACGCGAGTGATTTTGTCTTTATGCTTCAGGAAAAGTTTGAACAGGTTTTCATAATCGCTTGCCTGTTGTTGTAATATGCTGTCGGGAATTCCCTGTGTATAAGGATTCAGGGTAGGATCGCTTGCCATTCGTTGCGCTACATCAGCTCCCTGGAAATTACGTGGTAATACTTCAATGTCAAGTTCTGTGATCATTACTTTCAAACCCAGTTCATGATAGGCGAGAATACTTTCTTCAATTTCTTTGAACGGTACTTTACCCAGGTGCCAATGCCCCTGGATACCAATGCCATCAATACGCACTCCGGCGGCCTGCACTTTTTTTACCAGTTCGATACAGCCAGCTCTTTTCTGAGGTTGCTCGTTGTTATAATCATTGTAATACAATTCTGTATTTGGTGAAGCTTTTGCTGCCAAACGAAATGCTTCTGTGATATAATCCGGTCCCAGTTTTTGCAGGAAGATGGAATTGCGCAGTGTGCCATCTTCATTAAGCGCTTCATTCACCACATCCCAGGAGAAGATTTTGCCATTGTATCGGGATGCCACTGTATTGATATGGTTTTCAAAAAATGTTTTGAATGAATCCACATTTTGAATGCGGCGCGCAAATGCAGGTAACTGACTGTGCCAAATGAGCGTGTGGCCATTCAATTTCAATTTATTTTTCTGACTATAGGCTACCAGTTTATCCGGAATAGTGAAATCATACCGATCCCATGCTGGGTGTATATGTTCTGCTTTCATACAATTTTCTGGTGTTACAGCATTGAACTGGTAAAGGATCAAAGCGTTGCTTTGGGCATTTCTTTCTTCGATTTGGCCTGTATTAAGCGCAGTTCCAATAAGAAAATCGGAACGGTAAGCATCTTTAAGACCTTTATTGATACTGCTATTGGTTTTGGTAGAACTGCAGCTATTTATCCCTGGAAACAAGACGGCTGCTACAACAAGGTACTGTACGAGTTTTTGCATGACTTTTTTATTTGGCAATTAGTAGTTGAGAAGATGGTATACGGGTTTCTGGCGCGCCCAGGTAAGATGGTTTCAGTCCGCCCAGGTCCAGCACCAGTTTTTGCAACACCACTCCGTTGCTGACTCTCCAGAAACGAACCCGGTGTTTGCCAGGCTGAGAAAGAAAATGGCGACTCGTTTTCACGATACAGTTATCTGCTACCCATTTGTTCCAGATGCCGCTGATACTGGTTTTATCTTCCTTATTCAGGCTGATTAGCTGCGGTTGCTCTTCATCAATTGAAATCGCATACTGCAGACCGTTATCGGAGCCATAAAAATTCAGGCTGGGCGAGAAATAGGCAAGCAGGGTAATGCTGTCCTGGCTGTAGGTATAAATTTCATATTCCAGAAAGGGTGTGTTTTCATTTAGTTTGCTTTCTGCTGCTGTCACAGGAAAAGATGTAATCGCGTCACCTGTTCTGCCATGATCCGGCAATTTTTTCCACTGAATTTCAGCTGTTTCCTGTTTTCTGGAAAAGTTGGTAGCCTCCATTGATACAACGCCATTGAATTCAAAAAAGGCCGGGTAGTTGACCTCCTTCGGGTAGGCCGCTTTTGCAATCTGAATAAGAGTATCAGGCAGGGATTGATACCCGGTGCCGGCCATAATAGTTTTCACTGCAGGCATTTTATTTAATTCGGGTTGTTGCCAATAGGTATAACCGATATGGGTCTGGCTCATCATATGATTCCATTTACCATTGTTGATACGATGATATGCCAATGTGATAAGAGAATCGCGCTCATAAAACTCCCTTGCTTTTTCAGCATGATAATTCGTTGAGACTGACTTTT
>JAGKTB010000077.1:0-5402 GCA_018993145.1 Flavihumibacter sp. | reverse complement strand
GCTCTTCCGATCTGTTGGCAGTTGCTGCTTCTTTGCTGAGCATGAAGATGGACGGACCCGAACCACTGATTCCACCTCCCAATGCACCGGCTGCCTTAGAGCGTTGTTTCACTTCATCAAAGCCAGGTATCAGGATGCTTCGAACTGGTTCAATGATCACATCCTCCAGCGATCTTCCAATCAACTCATAGTCTTCTTTCAAAAAGCCTGCTACCAGTCCGGCTATATTTCCCCACTGCCGGATGGCATCTTTCAATAAGACCTCTTTTCTCAGTATCTGCCTGGCATCGGAGGTCCGTACTTCAATCTGGGGATGCACTACTGTAACCTGTAAGGGCGGGGCCGACAAGCCAATGATATCCAGCGGAAAAATAGATCGTATCAGGGTTACCCCACCCAGGATACAGGGCGTGATATTGTCGGCATGTTTCACCCCACTGGCTACCTTCTCACCCGCCATGGCAAAACGTACCAGGTCTTCATCAGAGAAAGGTTTTCCAAGCAGGTAGTTTGCGCCTACCACTGCTCCGGCAGCACTGGCAGCACTGGAACCCAGCCCACTACCCGGTTTGATTTCCTTGGTGATGCTGATCTCAATTCCAACTGGTTCCGGAAGGGCCTGTAAAAGATCCAGCAGCGCAGCACCAGCCACATTCTGTGCTGGTTCCGTTGGCAACTTGTATTCATCGGTGTGCTGAATCCGGATACCCGGTTCCTTGCTTAGTCGCATTCGGATTCGATCCGAAGGATCCTGTAATGCCATCCCGAGGATATCAAATCCACATACCAGGTTGGCAACGGTAGCCGGACAAAGCACTTCAATCTCCGTATCAAAAAGCGGTTGTATGTTCAGGTTAGTTTGCATCTGAATGGATTTCTCAGGTTAGTGTTGCTCTTAAAATATCAGCAAAGACGCCGGAGGCTGTTACATCTGCACCTGCTCCCGCTCCTTTGATCACCATCGGTTGCTCAGGGTATCTTTCGGTATAGAATAATACGATGTTATCCTTGCCATAGAGATGATACAAATCATGACCCGGACTTATCTGCTGCAAGCCAACTTCTGCTTTACCATTATGAAAGGCAGCCACAAATTTGAGTTTGTTTCCATTTCGATTGGCATCCTCATAGATGTTACGGAAATGATCTTCTTCCTTTAACATGCTGGCATAAAAATCTTCAACAGAACCTTCCATACAGGAAGCCGGCAGGAAACGATGATTGGTGATCGCATCCATTTCCAGTTGCTCTCCCGCTTCTCTTGCAAGGATCATGATCTTACGCATCACATCGGTGCCACTCAGATCAAGGCGCGGATCGGGCTCAGTATAGCCTTCATTCTGTGCCTGTCGAACTACTTCCGCAAATGGTCTTGATCCGTCATAATGATTGAATACATAATTCAGTGTTCCACTCAGTACTGCCTCAATCCGTTTGATTTTGTCGCCGCTTCTCACCAGATCGTTCAGTGTGCCAATTACTGGTAAACCTGCACCCACATTGGTTTCGAAGAGAAATCCTGTATTGTTTACTCTTGCTTTTTCTTTCAACTCACGGTAATATACATATGGAGAAGAGCAGGCAATTTTATTGCAGGCAACTACCGCACAACTCTTTTCTAGCAGCCTGGGGTAAACGCCGGCCACTTCCTTGCTGGCAGTGATATCTACAAATACGGTATTTCTCAGGTTGCGTTCTAATATGCCATCTACAAATTCATGTATGCTTGCTTCTTTTCCATTATCAAGAAATGCTTTCCAGTTGGATAAGTCAATCGCATCCTCGCTAAACGCGATTTTCTTACTGTTGGCCAATCCAACTACTCTCAATTGCAGCTTATTATGATGCAGCAGATATTGTTGTTGCTGATGTAACTGTTGCAGCAAACGACTACCCACATTTCCAACACCACTGATGAAGAGGTTCACCTGCTTGAGACTTGTTTCAAAGAATTCTTCATGCAGTAAGTTGATGGCTTTCTTCACATCTGATGTTGCAATTACAGCCGAAATATTCCGCTCGGAAGAACCTTGTGCAATGGCCCGAACATTCACTCCATTGCGGCCGAGTGCACCAAAGAGTTTACCACTGATACCAGGGTGACTCTTCATCTGTTCTCCCACCAGTGCAACAATGGATAATCCTTTTTCAATTTCAAGCGGATCCACTTTCTGCAAACTGATTTCCGGCGCAAAGGCCGCATCCACAGCTTCTTTTGCCAGTTCTGCAGCGGCTTCATCTACTCCCACACAAATGGAATGTTCAGAGGATCCCTGCGTTATCAGGATCACATTGATTTGATGTGCCGATAAGGCTTCAAACAACCTGCGGGAGAAGCCTGGTACTCCCACCATGCCGCTTCCTTCGAGGCTCAGTAAGGCTAATTTGCTGATACTTGATATACCTCTTACAGGTGAGCCGTTGCGATATCCTTCCTGTTGAATCAGGGTTCCAGTATCAGCTGCTGCAAATGTGTTTTTAATCCATATCGGGATCTGTTTATTCATTACCGGCTGGATAGTAGGCGGATAAATCACCTTCGCGCCGAAATGAGATAACTCCATGGCTTCTTGGTAAGAGATGGTTGGTATCACCCTGGCATTGGGTACCCAGCGTGGATCAGCGGTCATCATACCACTTACATCTGTCCAGATTTCAAGTGATTCAGCATCCAGGCAGGCTGCTGCAATGGCAGCTGTATAATCGGAACCGCCCCGGCCCAGTGTAGTGGTTATTCCTTCTGCGCTGGAGGCAATGAATCCAGGCATTACAATATGATTGCCACTTACCTCTTCTGCTGCAGTTTTCAATTGCGCTTCTGTTGTTTTGAAATCAACAATCGCATTTCCATACTGTGCACTGGTACGAATCAGTTTTCGGCTGTCCCACCAGATGGTAGCAACTCCCGCTGCCTGAAATGCCGCCGTTATGATCTGGGAAGAGATGAGTTCACCATAACTCACCAGTTTGTCTTTTGTACGGGCAGTAGTTTCTCCCAACAGAAAAATTCCATTACAAAGATCTTCTACTTCATTGCAGCTCTTTTTGACTGCACTCAGGTAACTGCTTTGCTGCTGAACCGGTATGAGTTGTTTCACCGCATCCAGATGCCTGGTGGTGATTTTCTGGATCAGTTCCTTGTAAGCCTCATCCCCGCTTGCCGCCATTTGTCCGCATGTCAGGAGCAGGTCTGTGGTTCCACCAAAAGCCGATACTACCGTGATTACTTTATTCTTTTTGATTTTTTCTGAAACGATGGAGATAACATTCTGAATTGCTTCCGGACTGCCAACAGATGTGCCGCCGAATTTTAATACCTGCATAAAATGGATAATGATGATAAAGAATCTGAATAATTGAACTGATAATTCCTGGAAAAAACAGCCCGAAGGCCCATGGCATAATATGGTAATGTACAACCCTTAGCGGGTTGTAATAGTAGTGGTAGTAGTTGTGTATGTAGAAACGAATGCCATGAATCGGGCATGAAATTACCACAGCCAATTTTTATAACAAGCGTTAGTTTTAAATTTTTTTTGATCTGTTTTACCAACGGTCAAAGTGCAACTGTTTTGGTATATTCATGGCCCGATTGCTGCCCTTAACAACGAATAAATTACCCCATATGGCCAAAATTGACCCGGCAGCCCTTCAACAGTTTAAAAGTGAAGTTGCGCTGAAGTTTCAATTGTACAACAGTCTCTTTACTTCATTGCCGTTTCACCGGATTGAAAAGACCGGCATCCTGCTTTCGGTTCTGCTGAATGTTTGTGAAGAAGGTTATAAAAAGAAGAAAACGCCTTTGCAGATTCTGGATGATTTTTTTGCAAGTCACACCAGTTTCAGAACGGAACAGGAAAAAGCGGATTTACTTTTTCGCTTTGTGCAGTATGTAGAAAGACAGGTGGTGCTTTTTGATGCGCTGGAAGATGCCGCATTCAGTAAGATCAATGATTTTTCCGGTCCGGGTACACTGAAACAACTGGCCTCTTTTTTACAGCAGCCGGATCTGGATACCAGCCAGCTTGAAAAAAATCCATTCTGTGTACGCATGGTGTTAACCGCCCATCCAACACAGTTTTATCCGGGCTCTGTTCTTGGAATCATTCACGATCTGGCCAAGGCCTTGCAGGAGAATAATACCTCTCTCGTAAATAGTTATCTGCAACAATTGGGCAAGACCCCCTTCTTTAAAAAACAGAAGCCCACTCCATTTGATGAGGCGATGAGCCTGATCTGGTACCTGGATAATGTGTTTTATCCGGCTGTTGGTAAAATTTTATCCTATGCCGATAGCGAACTGGCCGGCAAAGTGAATAATAATCAACCCTTGCTTCAAATGGGTTTCTGGCCTGGCGGAGATCGCGATGGTAACCCATTTGTTACGGCAGATACTACCATCCAGGTAGCTGGCGCGTTGCGTTCCAGTATTATCAAACAATATTACCTGGATGTGCGTCGCCTCAAAAGAAGACTCACTTTTAAAGAAACCGATCAGTTGATTGCGGATCTTGAAAAGCAGTTGTACAACGAGGTCTTTGGTGAACAACCCTCACGCAGCCTGAGTGCAGATTCGATGATCCGTCAGTTGCAGCAGGTGAGGGATACCATCGTGTTACAACACAATGGTTTGTTTGCCGACCGGATTGATAACCTCATTCAAAAGATCCGGGCCTTTGGTTTATTTTATGCATCGCTGGATGTTCGGCAGGATAGTTCCGTGCATGAATCCTTTTTTGAAGTGATTTCCCAATCCGGCAACATCTTCTCCGGCTTGTACAGTAGTCTCAGTCCTGAGCAACGCCTGGATCAACTTAGCAAACTACCCGCATTGGCAACTGATCCAACCTTTAAGGAAGCTGTACATGCCGATACGCTTGCTTCAGTAAAAGCGATCGCCCGCATTCAGCAGGAGAATGGAGAAATAGGTTGCCATCGTTATATCATCAGTCATTGTACCAGCGCTGCCAATGTGATGGAAGTATTCGGACTGTTTTTACTCGGTGGCTGGAAAAAAGATGAATTGACAGTGGATATTGTTCCGCTCTTTGAAACCATTGAAGATTTGAGGCAGGCAGGAGCCATCATGGATACTTTATACCAGCTTCCGGTTTATCGCGAACACCTGAAAAGGAGGGGAGATAAACAAACCATCATGCTTGGTTTTTCGGATGGCACCAAAGATGGCGGATACCTGATGGCCAACTTCAGCATCCTGCAGGCGAAAAAAGAACTGACTGCTTTATCTGCACAATACGGATTGGATGTCTTGTTCTTTGATGGCAGAGGTGGTCCGCCTGCAAGAGGTGGTGGCAAAACACATAAGTTCTATGCTTCGATGGGTAAGGATGTTTCCAGCAAGGAAATTCAATTGACCATACAGGGACAAACCATCAGTTCTA
>JAGKTB010000448.1:0-3231 GCA_018993145.1 Flavihumibacter sp. | reverse complement strand
TACTGGAACCTTATCTAAACTATTACGTAGTTAACAACCTGAAAGAAGGGCTGCAGGCTATACATTTATTGGACGAGCACAAAAAAGGAAAGGCAAATTTCTTTCTGCTCGATCAGTTTGGAGATACTGCGACCAATACCAGTGTGCCAGCAGGAACATTGCCAGCCCTATCTGTAATTGAAGTAGATAGCAATTATAAATCACTTGCTTATCATTTACTGGGCAATGTATTTATTGCAGAGGATGAATCTGCATTGGAAAACAGCAATGGACATATCATCCTGGAAAAGACCGGTAAATATGTAAAAGGAAAATACTCCATCATAGGAGGTAGTGTTGGGTTATTTGAAGGAAAGAAGATTGGTCGCGCTAAAAATCTGGAAAAACTCATTGAAGAGATTCATACCCAGGAGCAGGTGGTTGCTGGTATCCGGCAAACCATACAGGAGAAACACAATGAAGTGATCGGCTACAATGAACAGCTGAAAGAACAGGCAATCAAACAAACCCAACAGGAAATCAACCAACTGACCAACCAGGTATTTGCATTGCAGAATAAAATGGAGAACCTGCATGCGTTGCAATCCACCAGTCGCAATCGGCTGGAAGAATTACAACAACAGTTGGAAACGAGTCAGCAATCCATTTCAGGGACGCGCTCTGAATTAACGGAATTGCTGCAATTGATTGAAGAAACAGGCTCCCGGCTCGTTGAGATTGAGCAATCCTATAAAACCGCAGAGCAGGAATACAACAGTGCCAATGCGGTGTACAATGAATTCAACTTATCACTGACAAGACAGCAAAGCCGGATCAATTCCATTAAACAGGAACTGGAGTTCAAACGCAACCAGTTGAACGATCTGACCAACCAAATCGAAATCAACAGCATTCAGTTGAAGCAGGTATCGGAAGATATCACCGCAAGTGAAAACTTGCTGAACCAGGCTGAAGAAGGTTTGCTGGATATGATGAGAAAAAAGGAAGCCGATGAACAAGTATTGAACCAGGCGGATCAGGCCTATTATACCATTCGTAACCTGCTCAATGAAAAGGAGGCAGCGCTTCGTACCAAGGTTAAAGAAAAGGAGCAGCTGGAACATTCACTGGGAGCCATCAAAGACCGGTTGAATGAATTGAAACTGCAACTGGCAGGAATGAAAGAGCGATTACAGGTAGAGTTTCGCATCAACCTGGACGATATCATTGACCAGCCAAGAACTTCAGAAACACCAGTAGAAGAATTACAGGAAAAATCCGAACGAATGAAAAAGCGCCTGGAGAACCTGGGCGAGGTTAACCCTACTGCTATCGAAGCATTTACAGAAATGAAAAAGCGTTACGAGTTCATACTGGAACAGAAGAACGATCTCGTATCCGCTAAAGACAGTCTGTTGCAAACCATTGCAGAGGTAGAGAGTACTGCTAATCAGAAATTCCTTGACACCTTTAATCAGGTAAAAGAGAATTTTATTAAAGTATTTAAAGCCCTGTTTACGGAAGAAGATCAGTGCGACCTGATCCTGGAGAACCCGGAGAATCTGGCTGAAACAGGAATTGATATTATCGCAAAACCCAAAGGGAAACGTCCTTCTTCCATCACCCAATTAAGTGGGGGAGAAAAAACACTGACGGCAACTGCCCTGCTCTTTGCCATCTATCTGATTAAGCCAGCACCCTTCTGTATTCTTGATGAGGTGGATGCACCATTGGATGATGCAAATGTGGGTAAATTCACTAATATGAT
The DNA here is from genome assembly GCA_018993145.1 of Flavihumibacter sp. Lineage (GTDB taxonomy): Bacteria > Bacteroidota > Bacteroidia > Chitinophagales > Chitinophagaceae > Flavihumibacter. The sequence continues at coordinate 1,484 of JAGKTB010000448.1, read as the reverse complement.
CCGTCGCTTCAGTGAAGAAAGCCAGTTTATTATAGTAACACACAACAAAATGACCATGAGCGCCGTTGATGCTATTTATGGCGTAACCATGCAGGAACCGGGAGTAAGTAAATTAGTACCGGTAGATTTTAGAAATTTGAATTAAACTCCTATATTTAAGTATTAGTAACCGTCCAACATGTTAAAGCATCTCCGATAGGAGGTGCTTTACTTTTTTAAAAATCGAGGAATTTTACGATTGCAGGAAAAGCAGCTCCATTGTATTTTGGCAATGGAGGTTGTATCTTGTTTTTCACCAGTTCATAACCGCACGCCACAGGTGTGCGGTTTTTTTTAATTTTAGCGCCACACCAAAAGATCAAGCTATGCGTACTATCGTACTGCTGCTCCTGTCCAATATTTTTATGACCATTGCCTGGTATGGACACCTGAAACAAAAAGGCCTCCCGTTGTGGAAAGCAATACTGATTGCCTGGGGAATTGCTTTTTTCGAATATTGCCTGATGGTACCGGCTAACAGGATGGGGTATGCGAACGGGTTTTCCGGTTTCCAGTTAAAAATGACACAGGAAGTAATCACCCTGGTTGTCTTTGCCGTTTTTGCTGTACTCTATCTGAAAGAACCGTTTCGCTGGAATTACCTGGTTAGTTTTACCTTCCTTTTAGGAGCCGTTTATTTTATGTTCAAAAAATAATCAGAGATAAAGATAATAGGGTTGTAACAATCGGCTGAATGCTGGAGAATAATCTCCATTTTCCCTGATGCAAATGGTTGAAACTTGCATATTGACGGGACTATTTTTTCTAAAAAGGCAGAAAGACCGGAAGGGTGCATGTTTTTCTGTCTGGCACACATTCATCCGCTTATAAAGCTGGAAGCTGCTGGTTACAATTTTTTCTAAAAGTGATTCAGTTCTTAAATGAGGAAGCAGGATTGCGAAATAACCGTTATCTGCCGCTACATCCTCCGCCAGTTGTATGAGGGATGCAAGATCCAGTTCGCTTTCGTGTTTTGCCTGGTTGAGCCGTGCATCCGGCGATAATAAAGACTGTTCAAAAAAGGGCGGATTGCTAAAAACCAGCGAATAGATACCCGGAAATGAAAACCGGAGTGCATCACCCTGAAAAACTTGTAATCTTGGACTCCAGGGCGATGCTTCAAAATTTGCTTTAGCCTGTTTTGCAGCAGGTTCATCCAGTTCGATGGCATCCAGTTTCGCAAATTTTGTTTCCTGGGCCAGCATCAGGCTCAGCAGTCCCGTACCGGTTCCTATATCAAGAGCAGAATCCATGTCTTTACCACGAAATTCCTCTGCCAGCCAGGCCCCAAACAAACAGGCTTCTGTACATACTTTCATAGCACAATTTTCCTGATCGACACGAAAGGATTTAAACTGAAAATAGGTATTCGCCAAAATAAATCAGGGTTTGATATTACCAGCCAGCGCGGGCAGTAGGTGTTACGGAAAGATCGGCAAAATCCT